>NZ_JAUHUI010000006.1:0-165141 GCF_030418155.1 Pseudomonas sp. 2,4-D | reverse complement strand
AGGTGAAGGTCACCACCATGATCAGGCCCAGAAGTGCGAGCATGGTTTGTTCTCTTGTTTTTATTGTCTATGTGGCCGCCCAACGGGTAGACGGCCCCCTTCCCCATCCGGCATCGCTTGATGCCAGGTAGGCGTTTGTGTCATTCGGTCGGCCGTGGCGATGAGGTTCGGCGGACCCTTCAGGCGGCGCAGCAGGGTTTCGCGTTCTCAGGCACCCTGGGACAGCGAGATCAGCACGGTGGCCACTGCGTTGCTCGCCAGGCTGAACACACGGTGTCGCATCGCATTCCGTGCAGGGTTCAGTCCCCGCCCAAGCTATGAGGGTCGGGCCGGCGCTTTTCGATCGCAAACTTCAGCAGCGCGGCACTGCGGAACAGGCCATGGGCGAACTTGCCATAGGGCAAGGTCACGAACAGTGCCATGACGGTGCCCAGGTGCACGGCCAGCAGGATCGCCATCACCTCGGTGTCACGCAGGGCCAGCAACGCCATACCGGTCGTGCTGACCAACAGCAGAAGCAGGATGAACGCACGGTCCATGGGGCGCTGCGCGGCATCGCCATGCTCTGGCGGGCGGCGCAGGTTCAACGCCAGCAGGCCCGCTGGCCCGACGATCAGGCCGATACCCCCGAGGGTGCCGAGGACCACCGGCAGGCTCAGCAGCGGGTATGGCGCATGCAGGCCCAGCAGGTAGTGATAACCGGTAGCGACCACGGTGGCGGCAAAGCACAGCATGAAGCCGTAGAAGGTCAAATGATGGTAGCGTCGACGCCACAGCGTGTAGCGATCGTCGGCGTTGTTGCAGCCTTGGCCATGGCCGCCATCCAGATACTTGAGCGTCAGCACTGCGCTCGCCGCCTCCGGCAGCGCACCGTTGGCCGGTTGCCGCGCTTGGGCGGGCGACACCGTGCGCCAGAAGCGCCTCAACGCCACGGCCAGCGCCACCCCGGCAGCGCTGAACACGCCACCGAACAAGAGCGCCAAGGTGTTGTGCGGGAACACAGCGTAGAAATCTCCGGCCAGCCGCCCAGGCAGCAAAGTGCCGTTGACCTGCAAGGCCAGCAGCAAGAACAGCGACAGCGCTAGCGCCAACGCCACGGCGACGAAGGTGCCATTACGCCGGTAGAGCTGCCCGAACCGGGCCGGCCAAGCGTACTCAGCGTAGGTCTGCCCGCGCACCTTGGCCATGGCCTGCGGCACGTTCACCGCAAACGCATGCGGTGCGGCGTACTGACAAGCGTGCAAGCAGGCGCCACAGTTGTGGCAGAGGTTGGCCAGGTAGTGGATGTCGGCCTTGCCGAAGTCGAGTCGACGGGTCATCGCCGGGAACACGGCACAGAACCCCTCGCAATAACGGCAGGCGTTGCAGATGCGCATCTGCCGGTCCACCTCCTGCTCGTCCAGGTTCAGCAGCGGGATCAGCTCGGCCTGTGGCGGGGCGGGGTCGAACACGCGGGGATCAGGCATTTGCACAGTCATGCTGGGCCTCCAGGGGGTAAATACAATGGCCGGCGGCGGCCGCCGCCTGAGTGCCGGCGATGCGGCCAAACGCGGTACCGATGGACATGCCGACACCGGCGGTGTAGCCCTTGCCCAGCACGTTGCCGGCCATCATCTCGCCGGCGACGAACAGGTTGGGACTGGGCCGCCCGCCGAAATGCACGGCAGCCGTGGCATCGGTGCGCAGGCCGAGGTAGGTGAACGTCACCCCCGGACGCAGCGGGTAACCGAAGAACGGCGGCTTATCGATCGGCAAGGCCCAATGGCTCTTGACCGGTTGCACGCCGTCGGTGCGGCAACCGTCCAGCCGGGTGTGGTCGAACGTGCCGGGGCGGCATGCCTGGTTGTAGGCGCGCAGGGTCTCGAGAAACGCAGGCACCGGCAGTTCGAGGGCTACGGCCAAGGCCTCGAGGCTGTCGGCGCGGGTGCCAGGGAACACCGGTGGCATGAAGCGGCCCAGGGCCTTCTGATCGATGATCGAGAACCCCACCTGGCCAGGCTGCTGGGCCACCAGCCGCCCCCAGATGGCATAGCGCTTGGGCCAGAAATCCTCGCCTTCGTCGTAGAAACGCTGGCCGTCGCGGTTCACCACCACGCCAAGCGACACGCAGTCGATGCGCGTGCAGATACCACCGTCGTACAGCGGTGCGCGGGCATCGATGGCGACCATGTGGGCCTGGGTCGGGTCGCCAATGGTGTCGGCACCTAGGTCGATCATGCGCCGCAGCAGCGCGCCGTCGTTGAAGCGCGTGCCCCGCACCAGGAAGTTGTCCGCCGGCCACTCGCCGCGATCATTCTGCCCCCAGGCCTCACGCAGCCATTGGCGATTGGACTCGAAGCCGCCGGCCGCCAGCACGCAACTGCGCGCCTCGATGCGCTCGGCGGGCAGGCGCCGCCCGTCGACGTCGCGGGCCGCCAGGTGGGCAGCGATGAAGCGTCCATCGCGCAACTCCAGATCGCACACCGGGCTGTCGTAGCGCACCTGCACACCAAGCCGCTCGGCGCTGCGGTAATAAGCATTGACCAGGGCCTTGCCCCCGCCCATGAAGAAAGCGTTGGTCCGTGCAGTGTGCAGCGCACCCGACAACGAGGGCTGGAAGTGCACACCGTGGCGGCGCATCCAGCCGCGGCAGTCGGACGAGGCACGAATCACCAGACGCGCCAGGGCCTCGTTGGTCTGGCCATCAGTAACCTTCAGCAGATCCTGCCAGAACTCTTCTTCGGGGTAAGCCTCCACCAGCACGTCCTGCGGGGCATCGTGCATGCACCGAAGGTTACGGGTGTGTTGGGAGTTGCCGCCTCGCCAGGCGCGGGGCGCGGCTTCCACCAGCATCACGCTGGCGCCGGCCTCGCGCGCCATCAGCGCGGCGCAGAGGGCAGCATTGCCGCCGCCAATGACAAGTACATCGATCATGTCGCCTCCAGGGAGCGAGAAGCCAGGGTTGGGCAGCTCCTCGCGGACCCCGGACTCTAGGGGGTCTCGTACCTTGGGCGAAACACGATTGCAGGGGGGAGGTCTTCAGTTTTTCTAAAGGGACGGTCGTTCGCAGGCGCTCACAGCAAACGCGCCCCAGGCCAGCGATCCTGCTGCACCAAATCGCGGGAGACTTCATGCAGCACGATTCGCGTGGCAAGTGCAGCAGGCGAGAGTTCATCATCGACCAGGCTCACCACCAAGTTGCGACGCTGAGCTTGCGGATCGTCGATCGAAAACACCCGCAGGCCTGCCTGCATGGCCCGGGCCACAGTGGCGCCGGGTTGAATCGTCGCGGCGTGACCTGCGCTGACGCAATCCATGAGAAGCGACAGGCCATCAACCTCCATGACGATATTCGCGTCCAATCCGACGCGCTCCAGGATGACGCGTAACGTGGCGCGAAGACCATGCTGGGCGCTGGGCATCACCAAGGGCAGCGAGGCGATCTGCTGCAACGTCAGCGACGTCCCCCAGTCAGCCTTGACCAAGGCTACCGGAACCAATGCGAACAGCCGCTCCTCCAGCAGCGGCCGCGCATCCAGCCGCATGCCAGCCTCCAGCTGAAACAACACCGCCAAGTCCAGGTGCCGAGTATTGAGCTGGTTCACCAGGTAGCCCGACAGCATTTCCACCAAATGAAGACGGATATCAGGGTAGCGCTCACGCATCCTGGCGATCAGCGCCAGGCCCAACACCGAAGCCGTGGTGGGTGCCATACCGACGCTGGCGTACCCACTCATACGCCCACTGCGTGCGGCCAACATGGCGTAATCGGCCTGGCGCAGCGTCAGGCGCGCATGGTATTCGAATGCCAAGCCTGCCGCGGTGGGCGTGACGCCAACGCTAGAGCGTGTCAGCAGGCGGGTACTCAACTCACTTTCGAGCTTCGTGAGTTGCTGGCTCAACGCAGATACCCCAACGCCCGTTTCGAGCGCGGCTCTGCCGAGGCTGCCACACTCCAGCACACTCAGAAAGTAACGAAGCTGGCGTAACTCCATCAAAGGCATCTCCTATTCAGCAATTTCGGCGGCTCATTGAGTATCAAGCTTTGGCGCAGATAAATGTTAGCGGCCGGCGAACACACCTTTAGAATTTCAGAATCAAGGGTGATGGTGTCCGCCTGAGTTGTCACCTGCGCAGAACGCGGCGATAAACGACGCACCGCAACCGTTATCGAAGCTGACATTCAGCCAATCTTGATAAATATCAAGGTCATCGAGCCCCACCGCGTCACGCTTGGCCTGAACCGGTGGGCCTTCATCGAGGCTGCCACCGCGGTGGAGGCCATCATGAACACTTATTCAAGACTCCTGCTGATCTGCCATCCAGACCTGCACCCTTCGCCTGCCCTGACGCGCGCTCAGGCGCTGAGCAGTGCGGCAGGTGCCACCTTGCATCTGGTGGCGCTCAGTCAATTGCCCTCGCGCCTGGCAACCCTGGACCAGGTGCTACGCAAAAACGCCCGCAAGCAGGACGCCGAGCATCGAAAGGCTTGGCTCGCTGACCAGGTGAAGGCGCTGGGCGAGCTGGGCATTACCGCCTACGCCGAGACGCTGGACGATCAAGACCCGCTCAAGGACTTGATCCGGCTGGCCCAACTGCACCGGGTCGGGATGGTGATCAAGGACATCCAGCACGAAACCGCCTTGAGCCGTGCCCTGCTCACGCCATTGGACTGGCAATTGCTACGCCGCTGCCCGATCCCGCTGCACCTGGTAGCCCAGGCTGAAACGAAGCTGCCAGCGCGCATACTGGTCGCCGTTGATCTGGTCGAGCACGACCCGGTGATCGACAAGCTCAACGACCACATCCTGCAATCGGCACAGGCACTGGCACAACGCTGCAAGGCGCAACTGCACCTGCTGCAGGCCTACGAACCCAGCGCCAGCTTCGTCGCCTATGCCGCCGCACCCGTGGCCTGGACAGACAAACTGGCCGAGGAAATGTCCGGTCGTGCGCGCGAGCGCATGGCGACGTTCGGCGGCCGTTATGGCATCAAGCCAGATCACCTGCACCTGGTGCGGGGTGCTGCCCGTAACGTGGTCAGCGAATACGCGAACCAGCAAGGCTTCGATGTGGTGGTGATGGGCACGCTCTACCACGAGGGGGTGAGCAAGGTCGTCGGCAGTACTACAGAGCAAACCCTGTACAAGATTCACTCCAGTATTCTGGCGATTCACGGTTGAACGATCGCCCGCTGGCTATTCTCAACTGGATACTCATCAAACCGCACAGTGCCATGCAGCTCATGTTGCTGTGAACGACCTCTGGAGCGCAGGGCATGAATGACACACTGCCGTTGCTGTTCGCCTTGCAAGGCAGCCAGGCCTATGGGAGTGCCGTGGCGCAACGCCTGGGCAGGACACTGTCTGCACATGAAGAGCGCGACTACGAGGACGGAGAGCACAAGTGCTGGCCTGGCGAATCGGTGGACGGTCGATCGGTCATCGTCTTTCACTCGCTGTATGGTGACGCGCACCACAGCGCGCATGACAAGCTATGCCGGTTGTTGTTCTTCTGTGGCGCGCTCAAGGACGCTGCTGCCCGCCAGGTGACGGCAGTCACGCCTTACCTCTGTTATGGTCGCAAGGACCGCAAGGTGGAGTTTCAGGACGCTATCATCACCCGCCATGTGGCTCGGCTGATGGAAAGCTGCGGCGTGGACCGCATTGTGGCGCTGGACGTGCACAACCCCAGCGCCTTCGACAACGCCTACCGAATCCCGAGCTGGAACCTGCAATGCACCCAGCTATTCGCCCAACGCCTGGCCCCGCTACTCGGTGAGCAGGCGGTCACGGTAGTATCACCGGATATCGGTGGCGTCAAACGCGCCGAGCAGTTTCGCCAGGCCCTGGCCCACCTGCTGGCGCGCCCGGTCTCGGTGGCCATGATGGAAAAACACCGCCAACAGGCAGGCCTGAGCGGCGAACACCTGGTCGGTAACGTGGCAGGCAGCACCGTCATCGTGTTCGACGACCTGATCAGCACGGGGCAGACGCTGTTACGCGCTGCCCAGGCCTGCCGGCAGGCCGGAGCCAGCCGCATGCTGGCCGCGGCCACCCACGGCCTGTTCACCACCGGTGGCGAGCTGTTCGACAGCGGCGCGTTCGAACGGGTATTGGTGGCCGACAGCATCGCCCCCTTTCGCCTGCCTGTGCGATGCCTGGAGCAACTGGATATCGTCGATACCAGCGCCCTGGTCGCCGAGCTGATTGCCAACCGCCCGGGCTCTGGCGCATGACCCCGGCGCATTTGATGTGGGCGGAGCGTCCCTGCTCTTGGACGATCCGCTTTCGATCTCCGCCTGACCGATGACAAAAACCGGCAACCGTGGAATTGACAACTATCAAGTCCGCGCGGGGCCAAGCGTCGAAACTACACCTCCATTGTTCATTTCCGACACACGAGGATGACTGCCATGGCGCCCACAGAACCCTCCCGTCACTACACCGCTCCCTCGTTTCCCAAGCCGGCGGGGGAGCATTGGATCGAAGCCCTCGACAATGGCACCCATGTCCTGATCAGGCCACTGCAAGCCAAGGACCGGGAGCGCGAAAGGGCCTTCATCGAGCGACTGTCACCGCAGTCGCGGCATTTTCGCTTCCTGTGCCAGATCAAGGCGCCCGATGAAGCCATGCTCGACCAGTTGATGGCAATCGACCAGGACCGACAAGCTGCCTTCGTCGCCCTCGCCCATGTGGACGGTGAGCTACAAGAGGTGGGCATTTCCCGTTACGCCGCCATTGCCGGCAAGGATGAATGCGAGTGCGCGGTCACGGTGCTCGATAGCTGGCAACATCATGGGCTGGGCCGCCTGTTACTCAAGCACCTTACCGACCATGCCCGGGCCAAGGGCCTGCGGCAGATGTACTCGATCGACTCAGCCGCCAATTTGGCGATGCGCGACCTGGCCAAGGCAGCAGGGTTCACCACCAGTACCGACCCGGATGATCCGACCCAGGTCATCCATCGCCTCAACCTGGCCTGAAGCGCCGTTGCAGCAACACCTGGGGCAGCCACCGCGCTGCCCCGCCCGTTTTTCGCCTTACGACCTCCTGCGACTGCACGATTAATTACCCAAGCCATCCTGAGCCTTGTACGGCCACGAGCATTTGGGCATGAGGGCAGTGTCGCACGCCATGCTGATGGTGTTCGCGTAGAGCATCATGGGAACCGCTATAACCGTCTACCCTGCCCCCAGCCAAAGGCGTAACCCTTGAAAACTGACCCCGGCACCATGGGAGCACTGTACATGCCTATCGACTTCAGACCCGCTCGAGTCTCGGACGCGCATGATATTGCGCGCTTCTTTCAACTGACATCGGAGGGTATGGCCGATTACATATGGAGCAAGCTCGCCGCACCTGGAGAAGCATTGCTGAGTGTCGGTGCGTCTCGCTATGCCAGAGAACAGGGCGACTTTTCATACAAGAACTGCCTGATGGCCACTTTCGAAGGGCGCGTCATCGGCATGATGCATAGCTATGCCTTGCGCGCGACCCCTGACAGGCCAGTCGAAACCGACCCCGTCCTCGCGCCTTATTCCGACATGGAAATACCCGATACCTTGTACATATCCAGCCTGGCACTGGATGAGGCCTGGCGGAGCCAGGGGCTGGGTGCCGAGTTTCTTCGCCACGCCCAGCAGCGCGCTGACGACGCAGGCCTCGATGGACTGTGCCTGATCGATTATGCGGAAAACCACGGTGCACGCCGCTTCTACGAACGTCATGGTTTTCAAATTGTGAAAACCTGCCAGATCGTTCCGCACCCGATGCTGGGCGTCACCGGTGAAGCCTATTTAATGTATCGCCCTACTCACAACGTGCTCGAGAAACAGCCATGAACCAGAAACTGACCGTGTTCCGCGAACTGGATATCCAACCGCTGCGCGACCTGCCCTTCTTTGAAGAAGTGTTGGAAGGCACCCCTCACACGCTGACGTCCAAGTACTATCACGATGAACAGCAAGGTCGCATTTCCGGAGAATGGGAAGCCAGCACCGGGGCGTGGCGCATTGACTACAAAGTCTGGGAGTTCTGCCATGTCCTGAGTGGGTGCTGCGTCATCGAGCTTGAGGGTTGCGCCCCGGTCACACTGGCCGCTGGCGACACGTTCATTATCGAACCGGGCGCCAAGGGCAAATGGACCGTAGTGGAAGACATGAAGAAGAACTTCGTGATCCTCGTGCCCGCGAACTAAGCACTGTGCGAACCCCCGTAAACCTCGTGCCCAGGGAGCAGTGACACGCGAGCCCGTCCAAACCTGAAAACGATGCGTGAGCAATGAGGCCTCGGGAGCCAGTCAGCGCATTGAGCAGTGACCTTCCGCCAAGAGGACATTGGCGGCGCCGTAGCAGACGGTGAAGCCGATGACGGGCGTGTTGCGCCCCGATTGCTCGAGGATCTTGTTTCGGTCTGCGCCCCCAGCAGGGGAGCGAACAGACCGGGATGATGCCGACAAGGGGCCAGCATGCCGAGCAGGCCCCCACGAACCCGCTATGCGCCCAACCCCCTTGAGCATCGCGCAGGGCCAGGCTCAAACGTCCAGCGCCCCCCTGAGCAAGGCGTCAAGCACGCGCGCGACGTCAGCACCCTGCTCGTCCAGCAGGCATACCGGCAGCCCGTGCAAGGCCGCTTGCACACCGGCCAGCCCCTCGCCCGTCAAGGCCAGCGGACAATCAATTTCCATCTGCAGCGAGCGCAGGCGCTTGGCCAAGGCAGGGCTCACCGGTGGCTGCAGCGCGATCACCAGTGCCGCAGGCTGCATCGCCGCACACAGCAACGGGAGCTCTTCCAGCGGCTGCCCGCAGCCGAGCACTTCGATGCGTTGTCGCTCGCTGCTCAACAGCAGCCCGGCGCACAACACCTGGCATTCGGCTTGCCCCTCGGTACCCGCCAGCAGCACCCGCGGCGCATCGACCTGGTTCATCTGCAAGCGCAGTAGCAGCCGGGCGCGCAAGAACGTATCGAGAAACAGCCATTGGCTACGCTGGCCTGGCGCACTGCCTGAGGCCAGCTCATGCCAAACCGGCATCAGCACTTCGCGCAGCACCGTGGCCTTTGGCAAGAGTGTGAACAGCTGTCCATGGATCGCTTCCAGCGCCTGCGCATCGAATGCCCTGCAAGCGCGCGCAACGGCGGCGCGCCAGTCGTCAAAGGCCGAGGGCTGCTGCACAGGCGCCTCAGGCTGGCCGGCGAGCCTGTCACCCACCTTGCTGATGGGCAGGCCGTTGGCGGTCCAGCGCAAGATGTCGCGTATGCGCTGGACATCCTGGGCCGTGTACAAGCGATGGCCGCCCTCGGTGCGCTGCGGGCGAATCAACCCATGACGCCGCTCCCAGGCACGCAAGGTCACCGGATTGATGCCGGTCAGGCTGACCACATCGCGCATGGGTAGCAATTCGGGTGGGGTGGCGTCGGTCATAACGAGGTGTCATTCAAGGGGTGATACATTCTAAACCCAGATGCACCTTCTGCGGCGAGCCTCCTTGGTTCATCATGCAACAAACGGCGCCAAAAGCTTCTGCACGGAAGCCTTTGGCGCACATCGCATACGAAATGCCTGTAGGTGAGCCCCATGATCAACGCAAAACTCCTGCAACTGATGGTCGAACATTCCAACGATGGCATCGTCGTCGCCGAGCAGGAAGGCAATGAGAGCATCCTTATCTACGTCAACCCGGCCTTCGAGCGCCTGACCGGCTACTGCGCCGACGATATCCTCTATCAGGACTGTCGTTTTCTTCAGGGCGAGGATCACGACCAGCCGGGCATCGCAATTATCCGCGAGGCGATCCGCGAAGGCCGCCCCTGCTGCCAGGTGCTGCGCAACTACCGCAAGGACGGCAGCCTGTTCTGGAACGAGTTGTCCATCACACCCGTGCACAACGAGGCGGACCAGTTGACCTACTACATTGGCATCCAGCGCGATGTCACAGCGCAAATATTCGCCGAGGAAAGGGTTCGCGAGCTGGAGGCTGAAGTGGCGGAGCTGCGCCGGCAGCAGGGCAAGGCCAAGCGCTGACAAAAAACCTATACAAGACCGTTGACTTGTATAGATAAAGGCTTAGGCTTCAGTTATACCTGTACAACAATTCGATTTTGTACAGGATTGCCCTGGAGCCCAGTATGTCAGCGTACCTACAGCAATTCGCCGAGCGCTTCGCCCGCCTTGATGGGGCTAGCCTCGACACGCTGGATAAACTGTACAGCGACGATGTCACCTTTCGTGATCCCCTGCACCAGATACAGGGGCTGCAGGCCCTGCGTGCCTACTTCGAGCAGTTGTACGCCAACGCCACCGATATCCGCTACGCCTTCACCAGCGCCGACGAGGTAACGCCCGGGCAGGGCTACCTGCGTTGGACACTGCAGTTTTGTCACCCGCGCCTTGCTGGCGGCCAGCCGATCACGTTGCAAGGCTGTAGCTGCCTGCATTGGCGCGACCGTGTGCATTTTCACCAGGACTATTTCGACGCCGGTGCCCTGCTTTATGAGCACCTTCCCGTCATGGGCACTGCGATCCGCTGGCTCAAAGGCAGGCTGGCATGAGCCGCTGTTGGCTGACTGGCGCCAGCAGCGGTATCGGTGCCGCGCTCGCGCAAGTCCTCCTGGAGCAAGGCCACCAGGTTGCCTTGGGCGGGCGTAACGTCGACCGCCTTGCCCCGCTGGCCGAACGGTTTCCCGGGCAGGCATTGCTGGCCATTGGCGATCTTGACAACCCGGAGCAGGTCGCCGGCATCGCTGCGCAAATCGAGCAGGCCTGGGGAGGCCTGGACATGGCCATTCTCAATGCCGGCACCTGCGAATACCTGGAGCCTGGGCATTTCGATCCGGCGTTGGTCGAGCGCGTCATGCGCACCAACCTGCTGGGCGTCAGCTACTGCCTGGCGGCAGCACTGCCCTTGCTGCGCGCCGGCCAGCGCCCCCACCTGGTGGTGATGGGCAGTTCGGTAACCTGGCTGGCCTTGCCCCGCGCCGGCGCCTATGGCGCGTCCAAGGCCGCGGTGCGCTATCTGGTGGAGTCACAGCGAATCGACCTGGCCCGCGAGGGCATCGCGGTCACCCTGGTGAGCCCAGGCTTCGTGGACACGCCACTGACCCGTCGCAACGATTTCCCCATGCCACAGCTGTGGTCTGCGCAGCGTGCCGCCCGGCATATCGCCAGGCGCCTGCCCCGCCGCCCCCTGGAAATCAACTTCCCCGGTCTTTTCACCTTGGTGTTGCGCCTGCTCGGGGCGCTACCCGCGCGCCTGCGCCTGGCGCTGGGCCAACGCCTCGCCCGTCATGAACAGGAATGATGATCCATGCGTATAGCAATCATCGGCAGTGGCATCGCGGGGCTGACCTGCGCCCATTTGCTGTCACGCAAGCACGAAGTCACGGTTTTCGAGGCTGAGCAATGGGTCGGGGGCCACACGCACACCCTTGATGTGGTCTGGAACGGCCAGCGCCATGCAATAGATACCGGTTTCATCGTCTTCAACGACTGGACGTACCCGAACTTCATCCGCTTGCTCGACCAGCTTCAAGTGCCATCGCAGCCGACCGAGATGAGCTTTTCCGTGCATGACCCGATTACGGGCCTGGAATATAACGGCCACGACCTGAACACCCTGTTCGCCCAACGCAGCAACCTGGTGTCCCCAGGGTTCTGGGGGATGATCCGGGACATTCTGCGTTTCAACCGTCAGGCACTGGCCGACCTGGACAACCAGCGTATCGATGCCAGCACCACGCTGGGCGACTACCTTCAAGCGAACCGCTATGGGCAACGCTTCATCGATCATTACATCGTGCCGATGGGGTCGGCGATCTGGTCGATGTCTCGCGCAGACATGCTCCACTTCCCGCTTGAGTTCTTCGTGCGCTTCTGCCGCAACCACGGCTTGCTGTCGGTCAACCAACGTCCACAGTGGCGGGTGATCAAAGGCGGCTCGCGCAGCTATGTCGCACCGCTGTGCCGGCCCTTCGCTGAGCGCATCCGCCTCAACTGCAAGGTCTACCGGGTCAGCCGCGACGAAGGTGGCGTGACCCTCGTGAGCGCGGCTGGCACCGAGCGCTTCGACAATGTGGTGTTCGCTTGTCACAGCGATCAGGCCCTGGCACTGCTGGAAAGCCCCAGCAACCAGGAGCGCGCCGTACTCAGCGCCATCGATTACGCCAGCAACGACGTGGTGCTGCACACTGATACCCGCCTGCTGCCACGCCGCCAGCGCGCCTGGGCCAGCTGGAACTACCGCCTGGGCGGCCCTGAGCGGGCTCCCGCCGCGCTGACCTACAACATGAACATTCTGCAGGGTATCCAGGCCCCGACAACCTTCTGTGTGAGCCTCAACCAGACCGCACTGATAGACCCGGCGCAGGTCATCGCCCGCTTCCAGTACGCCCATCCCCAGTACAGCGTTGCAGCGTCGGCTGCCCAGGCATGCCAAGGACAACTGCAAGGGCAACAGCACAGTTACTTCTGTGGCGCCTACTGGGGCAATGGCTTTCATGAAGACGGGGTGGTCAGCGCACTGAAGGTGGCCGCGCACTTCGGAGAGCAACTGTGAACAGCAGCCTCTGCATGGGCTGGATCAGCCACCGACGGCTGACGCCGCGGGTCCACGCGTTCCGCTACCGGATCGGCATGTTCTACCTGGACCTGGACGAACAATCCTGGCTGATGGGCCTGTCACGCTTGCTGGGACGCTGGCGCCTGGCGCCGTTGTGCTGGCGCGAGACCGACTACCTGCCCGCCCTGACCCGCCAAGGCGAATCGCTGGCCCAGGCTGCACGCTTGCTGGTCGGGCAGGCGACGGGGCACCTGCCCGAAGGCCGGGTACAGCTGCTCACGCAACTGAGGTGCTGGGGGCTGTCGTTCAACCCGGTGAGTTTCTATTTCTGCCATGACCGCGACGGGCGCCTGACCGCGATCCTGATGGAAGTGCGCAACACGCCCTGGCGTGAACGCTTTCATTACGTGCTCCCGGTGCAAGGCAACCTTGCCAGGCCCTTCAGCGTCGGCAAGGCCTTCCATGTGTCGCCGTTCATGTCGTTGGACATGGACTATCGCCTGCGCTTTTTCCTGGACACGGACCATGTACGCATTCAGATGCAGAACTGGCAAGGCGGCACAAAGGTGTTCGAGGCCGATCTCGCCCTGCGCCGCAAGCCACTGGATGGAGCAGCGCTACGTCGGTATGTCCTGAACTTCCCATGGATGAGCCTGCGCACTGTCTCGGCCATCTACTGGCAAGCGCTTCGCCTGTTACTCAAACGCACCCCCGTGCATGACCACACCACCTGCCAGCGTGACCTGGCACTCGGCCAACCTTGCGAGGACCTTGATGATGTCAAATCCCACCCTGAGCGTTAGCAAGTTCGCAGGCCTTGCGCCACTGCTCGGCGGGCTGGCACGAAGCGCCGTGCTCGCCCAGTTGAGCAAGCTGCGTCACGGCCACCTGCGCCTGCTCAGCCACGGGCAGCAGTGGAGTTTCGGTGATGCCGACAGCCCGTTCCAGGCCGAGGTGGAGATCCTCGATGACGCCACCTGGAGCCTGATCGCCGGCAATGGCTCGATCGGTGCTGGCGAAGCCTACATTCACGGCTATTGGCGCAGCCCCGACCTGGCGCTGGTGACCCGCCTGTTCGTCGCCAACCTTGAAGTGCTTGACGCGCTAGAGGGCGGCCTGGCCCGCTTGGGCCGCCCTGCCCTGCGCCTGCTGCACCGGCTCAACCGCAACGACAAGCGCGGTGCCCGGCGCAACATCCTGGCCCACTACGACTTGGGCAATGCCCTGTTCGAGCGGCTGCTGGACCCCACCATGATGTATTCGGCTGCGCAATTCGAACACCCTGAGCAAACACTGGAGCAGGCCCAGTTGCACAAGCTGGAGCGCATCTGCCAGAAGCTCGAACTGAGCCCTGACGATCACCTGCTGGAAATTGGCAGCGGCTGGGGCAGCCTCGCTATCCACGCAGCCACCCGCTACGGCTGCAGGGTCACCACCACGACGCTCTCCGAGGCGCAGTACAGCCATACCCTGGAACGCGTCAAGGCCTTGGGGCTGGGGCAGCGCGTGCAAGTGCTGCGCGAAGACTACCGCGACCTTCAAGGCACGTTCGACAAACTGGTTTCGATCGAGATGATCGAAGCGGTCGGTCATCGCTACCTGCCGGTGTATTTCCGCCAGTGTGCTTCGCTGCTCAAGCCTGAAGGCCTGATGCTATTGCAGGCGATCACCATCCGCGACCAGCGCTATGCCCAGGCGCAACGCTCGGTAGACTTTATCCAGCGGTACATCTTCCCCGGTGGCGCCCTGCCTTCGCTAAGCGTGTTGCTCGACACCGCCAGCCGGCACACTGGCCTGAACCTTGTGCACATGGAAGATTTTGGCCTGGACTACGCCCACACCCTGCGACACTGGCGCGAAAACCTGCGTCAGGCACGCACTGCGCTGACGGACCTTGGCTACGACGACATGTTCCAGCGCCTGTGGGAGTTTTACCTCTGCTACTGCCAGGGCGGTTTCGAGGAACGCGCCATCGGTGTTGCGCACCTGCTCTGGGCAGCCCCCCAGGCACGCCGCGCGCCCTTGCCTGGCGGTGCCTGATGCCCAGCCGCTGGCTGATCGCCAATGCCCTCTGGCTGCAAGCCGGCTGGTGGGTCTGCGTGCTGGGGGCCGAGCGGCCTTTGCTGTTGCTGCTGGTGATTCCGGGCGTGGCAGTGCACCTGCGCCTGTGCCCGGACATCAATGCCGAGCTCAAGGCGCTGTTGCGTGTCACCTTTGTCGGCTGCGTGCTCGACAGCGTGCTGGGAGTACTGGGAGTGTTCGGTTTCGACGCCTGGCCCCTGCCGCTGTGGCTAGCGCTGCTGTGGTTGGTGCTGGCCAGCGGAATGCGTCACAGCCTGGCATGGGCCGGCAGGCACTGGCGAATCGGCGCACTGCTGGGGGCGCTTGGCGGCCCCCTGGCCTATGTAGGCGGCGCCAGGCTGGCAGGTGTCGCCTTGCCATTGGGCGCGCTGGAAACCAGCCTGCTACTGATGCCGATATGGGCTTTGGCCCTGCCCCTGCTGGCGCGCATCGCGGCGCGGCGCTGACCGCCGACATCGCTCGGAACAGTAGAGCACCTGCTCCCAACAGCGTGCCCAGCGCTTGCGCCAGGTGAACGGCCGGCCACACGCCACGCAAACCTTGCTGGGCAGAAGGCTCTTTTTCATAACGCCTGCCCCGCATCGAGCCGCGCCAGCAATGACTGGCCACGTTGCCACACGGCATCGCGACGGCCAGCGGGCATGCCATCAAGGCTGCGATAGACCAGGGCCAGGCGCGGGTTAGCCGAGAGCTGGGGGCGATGGCGAATGAGAAAATGCCAATACAAGGCATTGAATGGGCAGGCCTCCTCTTCAGTCACCTGGTCGACCCTGTAACTGCAAGCCTTGCAATGATCGGACATGCGCTGGATATAACGACCACTGGCGCAGTACGGCTTGGACCCCAGGTAGCCGCCGTCGGCGTGCATCACCATGCCAAGCGTGTTGGGCAGTTCGACCCATTCGAAGGCATCCATGTAGACCGCCAGGTACCACTCACAAATTGCGGTTGGCACGATACCGGCCAGCAAGGCGAAGTTGCCGGTAACCATCAACCGCTGGATATGGTGAGCGTAGCCCAACCGCAGGGTCTGCCCGATGGCTTGCGCCATGCAGCGCATGCGGGTGCGCCCGGTCCAGTAGAATTCTGGCAGCGCCCGGTCGTTGTTCAGGTGATTGAGCTCGGCATACGCCGGCATGCGCTGCCAATAGATGCCACGCACATACTCACGCCAGCCGATCAGCTGGCGAATGAAGCCTTCGGCTGCATTGAGCGGCACCCGCCCCTCGCGCCAGGCTGTGTCGACGTCGTCGCACAGACGACGTACATCCAGAAGGCCGATGTTGAGCGCCGCACTGATGCGCGCATGAAACAGGTACGGCTCGCCTTCGGCCATCGCGTCCTGGTAGTCACCGAAAACCGCCAGGCCGAAATCCAGAAAATGCTGCCACAGCTGTTGTGCCTCGGCATGGGTCACGGGGTAGTCGAAACCGTCGACGCCCCCGTAGTGGTCGCTGAAGCGCTGACGCACCAAGGCCACCACCGCTGCCGTGATGTCGTCTTGCGCAAAATGCGCAGCGAATAGGCCACGCAGCTGCCGTGGCAATGGCTTACGATTGTCGCCATCGAAATTCCAGGCCCCACCTGCCGGGCTGCCGTCAGGCTCCATGAGCAGGCCGGTTCGCTTGCGCATGCCACGATAGAAGTGCTCCATGCGCAGCTGGCGACGTTCTGTGGCCCAGCGCCCGAAGGCTTCACGGGAGCACAGAAAACGCGTGTCGCGAAACCACACAAGCGGCAGTGCTGCATCACGCAAGGCCTGCTCCAGGCGCCACTCACCGCACTCGGTCAAGTGAATGTGGGTAGCGCCCAAGGCTTGTTGCCATCGACGCAACTCACCCACGATGCTGCCGCTGTTACCCTCGGCATCCAGCTCGGCATAGTGCACCTGCCAACCCCGTTCACGCAGGGCCTGGGCAAAATGCCGCATGGCGCTGAAGATGAGAACGATCTTCAGCGGATGATGCGGTACGTATCGGGCCTCCCCCTCCACTTCCGCCATCAGGACCGCATCGCGAGCAGGATCAAGGGACGCCAGACTTGCCAGGTCAAACGACAATTGGTCACCCAGCACCAGGCCCAGGCGCATCGTCCGGGCTACCACTGGCTGGTGAGCGTTACCGGTACGCGCAGCGGCGCGATGGGGCCGTCGCGTTGCCCGCACATCTCATCGTGCACCACCTGCTGCACCAGCATGCACGGCACCGGCGGCAGGTCGGCCAGCAACTGCCGCAGTTCGGTCGTGGAGCGCACGCGCACGGGCTGCCCCTGGGCATCGCTCAATGTCACAGGGCCGGCGTCGGTCAGGGCGCGCAGGAGGTAGAAGCCCCCCTCCAGCGACAGCAGTTCAAGTTCCTTGGCTTCGCCGGTCGAAACCAGCTGGGTCAGCGCGATCAGGTTCATGGTGTGCCCTCTGGCAGGCGGCGGAAGAACAAGGTGATCTGGCCAATCTCAACGCCCAGCTTGCTCATGCTCGAGCGGTTGATCAGGGTGTCGTCATCCATGAGGTACATCCAGTCGTCCAGGTCTACCTGCCAGTGCCGCCCATCGACCGGCAGGTCCAGTTGGTAACGCCATCGCAGCGCATTGCCCGCCACCTCGCCACGCGCCTCGCCGATCACGTCCCCCGCGGTTCCCCGCCAGCGCCCGGGGCCGTCCGGCACCAGTGTCCAGGTACGCTGCTGGCGTGTGCCATCGCTATAGAGAAAGTGTTCGTCGAGGATCAGCCTTTCACCCTCGCGGCGGCTGTCGATGCGCACGTGGAAGCGCTTGACCACCTCTCCGGAACGCTTCTGGAACATCCCCCACGCCTGAACCGGGCGCGAGAAAAACGCCGCCAGGTCCAGCTTCGGCTGCTCCTGGCCATAGTGCTCGATACCGACATTGCCACAACTGCCAAGAAGCAGGCAGGCAGCTAGCAACAGCGCTTTGTACATGTTCAGGCTCCTCGGTCATCGCCAGCCAGCCCAAGCAGCCGCTGACGCAATTGGGGGTCTCTGGCCCGCGGGTCAAGCCAGATGGCGAAGAAGGCCCGGGCGAACACCGGATCATCGATCGCGTGGCTCAGCTTGCCGTCGACGTAAAAGCGGCAACCCTGCCCCGGCAGGTATAGGCCCGTGATGCGCATGCCAGGCGTCACGTCCACAAATGCCTGCTCTATCGCCTTGGTCCATGTTGCGCGTTGCTGTGCCGTCATGCTGCCGCCACCCAGGCGTTGCATTTCCTCAAGGCTGGCCTTGACCAGCGTGTCCCTGGACAATGAACGGTGATAGAGCAGCTCAAGGGCGAACGGCTGGTTCCAGTCCTGAACCGGGCCAACTGCCCATAACCGGGCGGTATACAGCCGCAGGCCAAACCAGGTGAAATCACCGGCGCCCAGCCGTTGCGCCGCAGGCAGTTGCGCTCGCCAGTCTGCCGCCGACGACATGGCGGCTAGCAGCAGGCAAAGACAGGTCCAACGTGCAGGGTGCGCCATTCTGACCTCGAGCACTTTGTTAAATACTATACAATAGTAGACGCTTGTACACATATTTGACGAGCAATGTACAGATTTCGATGCCCAGCATGCACATTTCTGTAAGACTCGCCCCCGTTATCGAACACCCATGAAAGTCGAGATAGAAGGAATTGCTCATGCTGTACGTCGTCATGCTCGGTGGACGCCACCCACGGGCCAATATCGAGGTCCACGACGTGTTGTTCGCGCAGGCGGACTCACTTGAACAGGCCTACCCCCATCTGCGCCAAGCCTGGTTCGGGAGCCGAACGGGCCTGCACATCGACGCATGGATGGAAGTCGACGGTATCGATCGCTACCGCGTCGCGTTCAGTCAGGTAGCACCTGGCCCACACGATCCCAGGTTGTTCTTCATCAACCTTGGCGGCTACGAGCCCGGGGTGTTTGGCGAGGCACACCGCTACCTGCTGGTGGTGGCCAGGGACAAGGCCGAGGCCAGGCAACTGGGCAAGCAGCGCCTGCAGGCAGACTGGCTCAAGCCGCATACCGACGCGGTACTGGACGTCGACGATTGCCTGCCGATCGACTGGGTGAACGACCGTTACGTGCATTTGATCGAAGGGCCCCATGACGGCTTACGGCAGTACAGCGACTATATCCTGCTGTGAGCTCACCCCTGCCATGTGCAAGAACGTTGGCAGGCATCACAGGACGAGGCGCCAGCGCCCAGCCAAGAGGACACGCGATGAGCCTGATCAACGACCTTCACACACCCGCCAACGTGCTGGTCTGCGGGGCCAGCCAAGGGATTGGCCTGGCATTGTGCACGCAGTTGCTGGCGCGCGATGACATCGGGCTGGTGTTCGCCGTTTCGCGACGAGCCACCACCAGCCCTGCGCTGGATACCTTGTTCACAGAGCACGGGCGACGGTTGGTTCGCCTCGATTGCGACGCCCGATCCGAGCAGGCACTGCACACTCTGGCAGCACAGGTGGGCGCCTGCTGCGACCAGCTGAACCTGGTCTTCAGCACGCTTGGCGTGCTGCAAGAAGGCCCGGCACGGGCTGAAAAAGCGCTGAACCAGCTTGATATGGCGGGGTTGCTGAGCAGTTTCACCACCAACTGTTTCGCCCCTGTTCTGCTGCTCAAGCATTTGCTGCCGCTGCTGCGTCGGCAACCGATGGCCTTCGTCGCCTTGTCGGCGCGGGTCGGGTCGATCGGCGACAATCATTTGGGGGGCTGGTACAGCTACCGTGCCAGCAAAGCCGCGCTCAACCAGCTTCTGCGCACTGCAAGCATCGAGCTGAAGCGACTGAACCCCGCGTCAACGGTACTTGCATTGCATCCCGGCACCACCGACACCCAGCTTTCCCGACCCTTTCAGGGCAATGTGCCGCCGGCCAAGCTGTTCTCGCCCGCGTTTGCCGCCACCTGCATCCTGGCGCTTGTGAGCCGTCACGGCCCGGCGCAGAGCGGAACGTTCTGGGCGTGGGACGGCACGTCGATTCCCTGGTGACGCGCGCGCAGAGTTCCCAGGCAAAGTCGATGAACCAGCCCTGAGCGAGAAGGGTCAACCCTTTATCTGACAACGGCAGAAGGAAGGGTGGAACGAATGGTTTCGTTTGATCTGCAACGGATGCTGATAGGCGACTTCCCTTTTACCTTTCTGCTGGAAGTTGCTGTGCGTGTTTCAGCGGCCTTCCTGGCCGTGTTCTTCTTTCTGAAATTCAGTGGCCGGCGCGGTATCAGACAGCTGTCCCGGTTCGAGCTCGTGGTCATTCTCACCCTGGGCTCAGCTGCCGGCGATGTGACCTTTTACGAGGACGTACCGCTGCTTCCGGTGGCCTTGGTTTTCCTCACACTGTTCATGCTTTACCGAGGAACGGTCTACCTCATGAGGCGAAACAGAACCTGCGAGGCCTGGATCGACGGGCTGCCAGTCACGGTAGTGAAAGATGGCATGTACGAAATCCATTCGCTGCGTCACATGAACATTTCACCGAATGAGCTGTTCATGGAGCTACGCCAGCAAGGTGTCGAGCACCTGGGCCAGGTTCGACTGGGCCTTCTGGAAACCGATGGCGATCTCAGTTTGTATTTCTACGATCAGCAAGACACACGCCCAGGCCTGTCAGTGCTGCCGGTCGAGCATCGCCCGGAGTACACATCGCCGCCCGGCGCCGGGTTGCATTGCTGCGTGAGCTGTGGTTTCCCGGCCTACCATGAGCCTCATGACACCCTGGCGTGTTCACGTTGCGGTCATACGGTCTGGTCGCCTGCATTGGATACCGTGCGCAACCGCTAGCAGGTTCTCCCCATACCGCCAGGCATCGAGCAGGAACTTTGCTCGCTGTTTGCAGGCCCTTATGAAAGGCCTATCAGCACGAGGAGAAAATGATGAGTGCACAATTGAACGGCAAGCGCGTGGCCTTTCTGGTCACCGATGGCTTTGAACAGGTGGAACTGACCGGCCCGCGTGAAGCCTTGGAAAACAGCGGCGCGGTGGTCGATATCCTGAGCGAGAAAGAAGGCACGGTACGTGGCTGGAACCATGACGAACCCGCCGACGCGTTCAGCGTGGATGCGACTTTCGACAGTGCGCAGCTTGACCTCTACGACGCCTTGGTGCTGCCCGGCGGTGTGCAGAACTCCGACACCATTCGCTTGATCCCCGGTGCGCAGAAACTGCTAAAAAGCCATGATGCGGCCGGCAGGCCGCTGGCGGTTATCTGCCACGGCGCGTGGCTGCTGATATCGAGCGGGTTGGCCAAAGGCAAGCGAATGACCAGCTACAAGACCTTGCAAGATGACATTCGCAATGCGGGCGGTACGTGGGTGGATGAACAAGTGGTGGTCGATGGCAACCTCATCACCAGCCGCCAGCCGGACGATATCCCAGCCTTCAATGAGCAACTGATCAAGGCACTGGCAGACTGACCCTGCTACTGCTCAGTGCGTGCTGGTCGCCCATGGTGCCAACCAGCACGCACTGATCACGCCAGCTGGATGAAAACCGAATAGCTGCCCAGCAACACCCAGAAGCACAGGAAAATCCAGGGCGTGCGCAAGGAAAAAAGCAGCGATTTGCGGTGCCCCGCCTGAGAGGTTTCGGCCTCGCAGAACAGCGGCGACTCGTCATAGGCCAGCCCCATCAGCGGCTCGCTGCGCAGCAAGTGGCTCTGCTTCATCTGCCAGTGCTCGATAATCCGGAAGGCCGCGCGGATGCCAGGCCAGGCATTCAGTGTACTGAGCACGCCGAGCAGTGCGAGAAAAGCCGGGACCATCAGGGTGAACATTTCGCCCCAGCTTTGGTTCAGGTTACCCATCGATGAAACGTAGGCGATCACCAGGAACGACTGGGCCGCAAGATAAGCGTCGGTACGGTTGGCCAGGATGGTGGTCTCATACTGAATTTCGCGTCGATAGAAATCCAGCCGCTCCTTGGGCGTACCGAACATCCTCTCGTTCGTCTGATCGATCTCATGTTCCGGCGTGGAAGGCGTGATGATTCGAGGCACTGCAGACTCCTTGATGACGTGGGCCTCACCCATGCCAGCAAGCCCCGTCAGCGGTAGAGCTAGGCGGAGGGTAAAAATTCACTGGGAATGGGTGCATCAACCGCTCGTCGCTCAGCACGAAGATCCACTTCAACACTGGCCTGGCGCGCCTTTCGAACGGGAATGAGCGTTCCAACCCTGCAGGAGCTTCCAGCATGAGCGACTACCCTACCCCTCCATTCCCATCCCAACCGCAAAGCGTTCCCGGTTCCCAGCGCAAGATGGATCCGTATCCGGACTGCGGTGAGCAGAGCTACACCGGCAACAATCGCCTCGCAGGCAAGATCGCCTTGATAACCGGTGCTGACAGCGGCATCGGGCGTGCGGTGGCCATTGCCTATGCCCGAGAAGGCGCTGACGTTGCCATTGCCTATCTGAATGAACACGACGATGCGCAGGAAACCGCGCGCTGGGTCAAAGCGGCTGGCCGCCAGTGCCTGCTGCTGCCCGGCGACCTTGCACAGAAACAGCACTGCCATGACATCGTCGACAAGACCGTGGCGCAGTTTGGTCGCATCGATATCCTGGTCAACAACGCCGCGTTCCAGATGGCCCATGAAAGCCTGGACGACATTGACGACGATGAATGGGTGAAGACCTTCGATACCAACATCACCGCCATTTTCCGCATTTGCCAGCGCGCTTTGCCCTCGATGCCAAAAGGCGGTTCGATCATCAACACCAGCTCGGTCAACTCTGACGACCCGTCACCCAGTTTGTTGGCCTATGCCGCGACCAAAGGTGCCATTGCCAATTTCACTGCAGGCCTTGCGCAATTGCTGGGCAAGCAGGGCATTCGCGTCAACAGCGTCGCACCCGGCCCGATCTGGACCCCGCTGATCCCGGCCACCATGCCTGATGAGGCGGTGAGAAACTTCGGTTCCGGTTACCCGATGGGACGGCCGGGTCAACCTGTGGAGGTGGCGCCAATCTATGTCTTGCTGGGGTCCGATGAGGCCAGCTACATCTCGGGTTCGCGGTACGCCGTGACAGGGGGCAAACCTATTCTGTGATCGTGCTGCCGACGCCCTGGTGCTGCCTGATCTGCTTCATACGCAAACAGGTACCCTTGAGTTCGCCGGTCGGGTCAAGGTGATGAAGGAGCTGCTTGAGCATCACATCGAGGAAGAGGAGGAAGCGCTCTTCCCTACCGCGAAAAAGCTGCTGGGGAAAGACCAACTGGACGAGCTGGGGCTCGCCATGCAAGCGCAGAAAAAACTGCTTAAGGATGAGCAACGGGCCGCTTGAGTCAAAAGCGCCAGGCCGGTTCGGGTGCGACCGGCCTGGCGCCATGGGTCAGTGTTTGGGACGCCGAGCACCACAAAGGCGCACTGCCGACATCCTCAAGGCTTTGCAGTGCGCCCTTTTTTCCACTGCGCCCTGGAGACACCTTCAGCGTAGCCGGTGACACCGATCGCTACCTGCTGAATGCGGCCGCCATGCTGAAGGAAGGCCTCGACCTGCTCGCAGATGCGCACATGGGCTTTTTGGGCCGCGCTGGGGTACGTCTGGGACATGTTGGCATCTCGGTTATGAGCCACTGAACGACAGTCACCCGAGCACGCACTATACACCTTGCATTGCCATCAGCGTCTGAAGCCTGCCAAAACCCTGCTTTTGTCGACCGAAGGGCGTGGCGATGGCGAGCTGCAAGCGCACAAGCCCAGGAATGCTTGCTCCAACATATGGAAATACGTATATTCGGCTTTCCGTATGTACAGGCACCCCCATGATCACACCGCCCGATGTCTTCAAGAGCCTCTCTGACGAAACCCGCGCTCGCGCCACTCTGCTTATCGCCAGCCTGGGCGAACTGTGCGTCTGCGAACTGATGTGCGCGCTCAACGACAGCCAACCCAAGATCAGTCGCCATCTGGCACAACTGCGCAGCAATGGCATGCTGCTGGACCGCCGTCAGGGCCAGTGGGTGTATTACCGCCTGAATCCGGAGCTGCCTTCCTGGGTTCACGAAGTGCTTCAGGTCACCTTGCAGGCCAATTCGCAATGGCTGGCTGACAATGCCCTTCGGCTGAAGAACATGGACGGTCGCCCCGTGCGTGATTCCGTCTGCTGCTGATCATCACCAAGCGAGATTTTCATGCTGCCCGCCATTGCTGTCTTCGTGTTCACCCTCATACTGGTCATCTGGCAGCCCAAGGGGCTCGGTGTTGGCTGGAGCGCCGCGCTAGGCGCCATCATCGCCCTGGCTACAGGCGTAGTTTCCCTGCATGACATCCCTGCCGTATGGGCCATTGTCTGGAACGCCACCGCCACGTTCATCGCGGTCATCATCATCAGCTTGCTGCTGGATGAGGCGGGTTTCTTCGAATGGGCCGCTTTGCATGTGGCGCGCTGGGCTAACGGCGGCGGCTACCGCCTGTTCGCCTTCTGCGTACTGCTCGGCGCCGCTGTATCGGCGCTGTTCGCCAACGACGGTGCGGCGCTGATCCTCACCCCCATCGTCATGTCGATGCTGCTCGCGCTGCGCTTTTCGCCCGCCGCGACACTGGCCTTTGTCATGGCCGCGGGCTTCATTGCCGACACGGCAAGCCTGCCGCTGGTGGTCTCCAACCTGGTCAACATCGTCTCGGCCGACTACTTCGGCCTGGGCTTCGCCGAATACGCATCGGTGATGGTGCCGGTGAACATCGCCAGCGTGGCGGCCACCCTGCTGGTGCTATTCCTGTACTTCCGTCGTGATATCCCCAAGCAGTACGCGCTCGATGCGCTGAAGGCGCCGAGCGAGGCAATTCATGACCACGCCACCTTCAAAGTCGGTGGGTGGGTGCTGCTGGTGCTGCTTGCAGGCCTGTTCGCACTGGAACCTCTGGGCATCCCGATCAGTGCGGTAGCCGCCGTCTGCGCCGCAATCCTCTTTGCCGTGGCCGCTCGCGGTCACCGCATCTCAACCCGTCGCGTGCTGCGGGAAGCGCCGTGGCAGGTGGTGATATTTTCGCTGGGCATGTATCTGGTGGTGTACGGCCTGAAGAACGCCGGCCTTACCGACATGCTCACCCACCTGCTGGACACGCTTGCCGAGCAGGGCCTGTGGAGCGCGGCCATTGGCACCGGGTTGATTTCCGCCCTGCTGTCCTCAGTCATGAACAACATGCCCAGCGTGCTGATCGGCGCATTGTCGATCCAGGCCAGCGGTGCAGAGGGCCTGGTACGTGAGGCGATGATCTACGCCAACGTCATCGGTTGCGACCTCGGCCCGAAGATCACCCCGATCGGCAGCCTCGCCACGCTGCTTTGGCTGCATGTGCTGGCGCGTAAAGGCGTGCGCATCACCTGGGGTTACTACTTCAAGGTCGGCCTGCTGCTCACGGTACCGGTTTTGCTGATCACCCTTTCTGCTCTGGCACTGCGCCTGAGCCTCTGACGTTCGCCCCCCAGCGGAGGAGCCCTCCATGCGAGTCCTGTTCATGTGCACGGCCAACAGTTGCCGCAGCATCCTTTCCGAAGCAATGTTCAACCACCTGGCACCGCCCGGTTTCGAGGCAGTCAGCTCTGGCAGCTTCCCCAAGGGCCAGGTGTTGCCACGCAGCCTGAGCACGTTGCAGCAAGCCAATATCTCGACCAAGGGCCTGAGCAGCAAAGGCAACGATGCGTTCGAGGGCAACCCGCCTGACATCGTCATCACCGTCTGCGACAAGGCCGCGGGCGAGGCCTGCCCGGTGTATTTCGGCCCTGCGCTGAAGTCGCATTGGGGGCTGGAAGACCCGTCCGATGTCGTGGGTGACGAAGCTTCGGTCGATGCGGCGTTCCGGGCCACACTGGCCCGCATCGAATCTCGCTGCCAGGCCTTCTTCGCGCTGCCGTTCGATCACCTCGACCGCGAGCAGCTCAAGCACGCGCTGGATCGCATCGGCTCGCTTTGAACAGGAAGAAAACATGTCCGAGCAACTGCCTAACCTCGACCTCACGCTGTTCGACCTGCCGCCTTCGGCAACCCCGACCTGCGAACACAAACCTCGCATCCTGCTGCTGTACGGGTCTACCCGAGAACGCTCCTTCAGTCGCTTGCTGGTAGAAGAAGCCGCGCGTCTGCTGGAGCACTTCGGTGCCGAAACCCGCACCTTCGACCCGTCGGGCCTGCCGCTGCCTGACGATGTACCCGTAGAGCATCCCAAGGTGCAGGAGCTGCGTGAACTGGTGCAGTGGTCAGAAGGCCAGGTGTGGTGCTCGCCAGAGCGCCATGGAGCGATGTCGGCGGTGTTCAAGGCACAGATCGACTGGATTCCCTTGGCGCTGGGGGCATTGCGCCCCACCCAAGGCAAGACCCTGGCCGTGATGCAGGTGTGCGGCGGCTCGCAGTCGTTCAACGTGGTCAACCAGTTGCGCGTGCTGGGCCGCTGGATGCGGATGTTCACCATCCCGAACCAGTCTTCGGTACCCAAGGCTTATCTGGAGTTCGACGACGCCGGGCGGATGAAGCCATCGCCGTACTACGATCGCGTGGTTGATGTCATGGAGGAGCTGGTGAAGTTTACCGTGCTGCTGCGCGACCGCCAGGCATTCCTGGTCGATCGCTATTCGGAGCGCAAGGAAAGCGCCGAGCAGCTATCTGAGCGGGTCAATCAGCGATCCATCTGAAGCAAAGGTGATTCAAGACAGTGGAAACGACAAGGTAGCGGCCAGCCCGCTACCCGCTCTGTTTTCAAGGCGTACCTGCCCCCCCATACGGTCGATGATGGTCGCGACGATGGACAGCCCAAGGCCAGCACCATTTGGGCTATTTCGGCTGTAAAAGCGCTCGAATACACGGGACAGGCTCTCCTCATCGATACCCGTCCCTTCATCCTCGACGACCAGTTCGACGCTGCTGTCCAGACGCCGCAGTGACACGGCGATGCGCCCCCCAGGCGGTGAGTGTTCTACCGCGTTGGACACCAGGTTCTGTAGCGCAATGCCCAGCGCGCCGGCGTCGATCTGCAGGTGGTGGTCCCCTTCGTCGATGTCCAGCGAGGGTTCCAGGCCTCGGTCCAGTATCCATGGGGTCAGTTCAGCCAGGGTTTCGGTGACGACCTCGGCCAGGTCGATCCGGGTGCTGGCTCGCTGGCCCAGTCTTGGCTCGACGCGGGCCAATGTCAGCAACTGGTTGACCACCCGTGTCAGCCGATCGACCCCGCCCACAAGAAAGCCCAGGGCTTTCTGGCGCTCGGCATCATTGCTGGCGGCCAGCGCGTTCTGCGCGTGCAGGCGCAATACGGCCAGAGGCGTACGCATTTCGTGGGCAGCATCGGCAATGAAGCGATGCTCGCGCCGCAGCAGATCGTCGATCTGCGCCAGCAAACGATTGATCGCGGCCTGCATGGGCTCCAGTTCAGTGGGAAGCGGTACCAGTTGCAGCGGCTCCAGCGAATCTGCATGACGCCCGCGGATGACATTGGCCATGTTCTGCAGTGGCCGCAGCCCCCAGCCGATCGCAGCCCAGACCAGCAGTGCCAACGCCAGGCTGCCAAGCAGGAACGGGAACAGCGTGTGACGAACGATGCGGTCGATCAGGTCGTAGCGCACATCATCACGCTCACCCACCCAGATAAGCCAGTGCTTTTCAGGCACCGGCAAAACGAAACCGCGCCATTGTTCACCGCCACTGGAAAAGTCGTAGAACCCTGGAGCAGTGGGTGGTGGGTCAATGGGCGGCGCACTGGGTGTATGCACCAGCAACGCCATGCCTTCACCCCAGACCTGGAACGCCAGCTTGCTTTCGTAAGGGTGCCCCACCTGGTGCCGCCCCGCTTTGCCCAAGGCATCGTTGAAGGCCTGATACAGCGCCTCACGCGAGCCCTCTTGTACCGGCATGCTCATGACGCCTTGCAGCAAACGCGCGTTCTGGGCCAGGTGCGCGTCATACACCTCGTTAATTTCGTGGCTGCTGTCGTGGTAGTTATAGAGCGCGAGCAGGCCGGTACCGAGTAGCAGCAAGAGCATCACGCGCCACAGCGTGCGCTGGCGAAGCGAGGTCATGCCTTGACCTCGACCAGATAGCCAATGCCGCGCACCGTGCGAATCAGGCCGTTGAACAGCTTCTTGCGCAGGTGGTAGATGTTTACCTCCAGCGTGTTGCTCTCCGGCTCTTCATCCCAGCCATACAGCAGTTGAGTCAGGCGCTCACGTGTGAATACCTTGCCGGGCTGTGCCAGCAACTCATGCAGCAGCACATACTCTTTGGGGGTGAGTACAACCTCGACGCCGTTGTATTGCACTTGCTGGGTGGTCGGATCCAGGCTGACCCCGGCATGCTCGATCAGCACCTTGGCGCGCCCGACGCTGCGCCGCAGCAAGGCGCGCAAGCGTGCCTTGAGCTCGTTGAGGTCGAAAGGCTTGACCAGGTAGTCATCGGCACCGGCATCCAGGCCGGCAATGCGATCATCGAGGGCATCCCGCGCGGTAAGGATCAGCACCGGCAAGCTGTCGCCGCCGGCGCGTAAACGCCTGAGTAGCTCGAGGCCATCCATACGGGGCAATCCAAGATCCAGGATCAGCAGGTCGAAGGTCTCGTGTTGCAGCGCATGCAAGCCACCGACACCGTCACGCAACCAGTCGAGGGTGTACCCCTCCTGGCGCAAGCCGTCGCAGATCCCTTCACCCAGCGCGATGTCATCCTCAACCAGCAACAGCCGCATGTTCAGTCCTGTTTGTCCTTGATGGCCTTGAGTAAAGCATCGATATCGGTACGCCGGCCCTGGTCAGCCAACTCACGTCCCGGCCGGGGCGGTGCCTGCAAGGCTTTCTGCAGGGCTGCGATAGCTTCAGGGTAGCGCTTTTGCCGATACAGATGATCAGCCCAGAAATAGTTGCTGTCGATACCGTTGGGGTTGATCTGCAAGGCTTTGCGCAGCATCTTGTCGGCCATCTCGGCATCACCGAAACCAATAGGCCAGCCTGGCACCTGATCATACAGCGTGCCCAGGCTGGTGTAGGCCGAACCTTGCAGGGCGGTGGGGTCCAGCTTCATGGCCTGCTCCAGGCTGGCTTTCGCCGCCTTGACCTTGCCCAGTGCACCGAGGCCGCCCGCCGCCCCTGCCCAACTGCTGTTGATGATGCCCTCCCAGATCAGGGGTTCAGGTGTGCCGGGATACTGATGAACAAACGTTGTTGCTTCGCCTGCCAGCTTTTCGAAGGCGTCGGCACGCTTGTCCTTGGGTATTTGGTACTGAATCTGCGCCCAGCGCTGCTGCAGATCGCTCAGGCGCTGGCTGCCTGCCTGGTCCAGTGCCCAGGTGAAGGGTGCAAATGCCAGCAAGCTGACAATGAACAGACGCTTCATTTGTTCGACTCCTTGGAGTGGCTGCCGATATAACGACGAATGACAGGCAGTTGCTTGCGCAGTGCGCGATCGACTATGCCCGGCAACATGCCGTTGATACGCACGAAGAGCTTTTCCGGCCACCCCAGATAAAGCTCGGTGCGCTCGGATTGCACCGCCTGGAGCACAGCACGGGCGACGTCCGCCGGGTCGTCCATGCCAACTTTCAGCGCTTGATTGAGCGCAGTCGCAGCGCTGCTGTTCATCGTTGTGCGGGTCGCCCGCGGGGCGGCATACAGCACGTTCACCGTGGTGTCGGCCAACTCGCGGCGCAGCGCTTGCGAAAAGCCACGCAACGCAAACTTGCTGGCGCAGTAGGTGGCATAGCCGGGGTAGCCGATCGACCCATAGGTCGACCCGACATTGACCACCAACGCCTTGGGCTGAGCACGCAGCAACGGCAGGCAGGCGCGTGTCAGTTGCAGGGGAGCCTTCAGGTTGATGTCCAGTAGCTCATCCAGCGCATACTCATCCAGCTGGTCGAGCAGAGCGAAGCGATTCACGCCAGCAGCGTTGATCAGCACATTCACAGCCCCCATCTCGCGTGCCCGCTCGATGACATGTTCGCGCCCCGACGGGCTGCGCAGGTCGGCTTCCTGCCAGCGCAGACGATCAGGGTACCGGTTCATCAGGCCAGCCAGCTTGCCCATATGCCGACTGACGGCCAACACCTGGGCACCGGCAGCGCAGAGCTGTTCAGCCAGCGCCAGGCCTATGCCTCCACTGGCGCCGGTGAGGATCACCACGGACTCAGCCAAACGCATGATGCACCTCTTGCTGCCCGGCACGCGGCAAGCCCTGGAACATTTCGGTGTACAAGCGGTAGACGACCTTGGCCGCGTGGAGAACGGCCTGCTGGTCACCGGCATCGTCGAGGCGGTCCATCAACTGTTTGTAGGTCACCATGTGCTCCTGGTCGAGCGCACCGTGCGAGCTGAGATAGCTGAAAGCCTGGTCAGGCAGTGCCAATGTGCTCTGGATAACGCCTGCCGCCTGGGTGGCCAGGGCGATGCTGGTGCCTTCGAGCACATTGACCATGCCGAACAACCCGACCGGGTTGCCGCGGGCGATCAGGTCGTACAGGTAGGCGACCATCAGCTCGATGGATTGCACTGGCTGGCCATCGCGCACGGCCTCCCAGTCACCGCCGCATGCTTTGATGTCGTTGAGGATCCACTGCTCGTGGCCATACTCCTCTTCAATGTATTCGCAGACCGCGCCGCGCAGCCACTCCAGCCGCAGCGGCAATCGTGCCCCACAGGCCATCATCAGCGGCACGGTATGGCGCACGTGATAATAGGCCTGAGTCAGGAAGGCAACGTAGCTGTCCAGGCTGACCTGGCCGGCCAGCGCTTCGCGGATCACCGGTACGGCGAACAGCGCCTGACGCTCTTGGGCGGTTTGTACTTGCAGGGTGTCGAAAAAGGACATTGTGAACCTCACAACGAGATGTCGGACAACAGGGTGTGGTAACGCTGCAAGATCGCCTCACGTCGCGGGCGGCCATTGGCAGTCAGGGTTTCGTCAAGCGTGCTCAGAGGCACTGGCAAGCAGCGCCAGGCGTGCACCCTGGCGTAATCGGGCAATCGCGCGTTGCATTGCTGTACGGCCTGTTCGATGCCCTCGTCGCTGATGCCGGGATCCAGCGGCCAGAGCAAGGCAAGGTTGCGTGGCAAGGCTTCGCCATGCACGAAAGCCTGGGCGATCACGCCACTTTGGCTCAGCTCGGCTTCCACCCATTCCGGGTTGACGTTGCGCCCGAAACTGGTGATGAACTGATGCTTCTTGCGGCCATCCAGGTAGAGGTAGCCCTCCTCATCGAGGTGCCCTACATCGCCTGTTGCCCACCACTGCCCGGTTACAGGCGGCTCTCCCAGGTAGCCCAGCAATGTCGAGCCGGCCACCAGGACTTCGCCATCCTCGGCGATGCGCACCTGCACATGCGGCAATGGCTTGCCGACGCTCCCAGGGCGCACAGCCCCTGTGCGGTTGAGCGCCACTACCGAGGCGCACTCGGACAAGCCGTAACCTTCGAACACCGGCAAACCGACCGCCTCGGCCCGCGCGAGCAGGCTTGGCGATACCCGAGCCCCGCCAACCGCCACCAAACGCAGTGGGCCGACTCGCATCAGCCCACGTTCGATCGCTGTCACCAACCCCATCAGCAGTTGCGGCACAAGGATCAGGCTTTGCGCACCACTGAGGGCGATTGCGCCCAGCAGGCGCTTGAAATCGACCTGGCTGGCCCCTCCCATCCCCAACTGCTGCTGCGGATAGAGCTGCACACAAGCGCCAGCCATGAGCGCGGCGTAGACGCCCAGGTTTTCCAGCAAAACGCCCAGTGGCAGTACCGCCAGGTATCGCTGCGGCTCGGTTGGGCGGCTGGCGGCCTCCAGCTCATGCGCCACGCGCAGCAGGGTTTCAGCGCTCAGGCACACGCCTTTGGGCGTGCCGGTGCTACCGGAGGTGTAAGTGATCTTGGCAGTGCCCTCAGGCAGCGCCGGGGCGACAAAACTGTCACGCTGCCACACGCCAGCTGGCGCCTGCCGGGCAAAGCCAAGCGCAATGAGCTGTTCGGCCCACTGCGCTTGGCACACGACCGCCGTGACTCCGCTTTGCTGCAAGCAGTGCTGGAACTGGGTCGCGCTGAAAAACGACGGCACTGTCACACTGGCGCGTTCGGCGAACAGCGCCGCCAAATCCCAGAATAGCGCCTCGGGCCCGTTATCCAGCACCACGGCGAAGGTTCCCGGTGATTGGCTGCGCAGGCAGCCCGCACGGGATTCGACCTCGTCGAGCAGTTGCCGGTAGGTGTAACGCTGCGCATCGCCCTGAACGGCCACGGCGTCAGGATGTTCGAAGGCGTGCTGGCGCAACAGTGTCTGAAAGGCAGTCAATTCATGCCGCATGGCCGGTCTCCAGGGCTAACGTGGGAAACCCAAGCCGCTCGAACATGCCCGCCTGCTTCAGGGCATCGAAGCCAAAGCCTATGTTGCCGGCAAATACCTGAGGTCGCTGGTCGTAGTAGGTCCCCCACTGGTCCACTTGGCCCTTCAGGCGCGCAGGATCCGCTGAGGCCAAAACAGTAGGCACCAGCCCCAGTCGCCGGAAACTGTTGAACAGTGTCGCGGCGCCCGTGAATGCGACCCACTCCAAACCGCGCATCGCCAGCAACCACGTCACGGCGATGATCATTATTCGAGCGCTGCCGGCGCTGAGTGAGGCCAAGTTGCCTACTTCCACCATGCAGCTACGATCCGGTGAGGCACCGGTTACCCGTGAAACAGCAGATTCCAGAGGCTCGTCCAGGTACCGCTCGAGAAAGAGCGGCCCTTCGCTGGCCGGTCGCATGCCCGCCGCCGCGATCAGTCGACCGTGGCTACCCTGCAAGGCAAGCAGTTCCGGCAGGTAATGCTGCACATCCGCCTGGTGCACGCTGGCAAAGCGTTCGTGTATGAAGTGCTCCAGCTCGCCGCGCCCTTGATCGCCGCTGAGGTGAAGAGAAAGGTGCGCCTGATGATCGGCATGGCTACCGATGGGTAACGGAAGCAAACCGTGCCATTGATGAGACTGAGTCATGAAGTTTCCCCCGCCTGGGTGCGACGGAGGGAATTATCGGGGCCGAATCTGAATGCAATCTGAAGTCGCTACTGTCGGAGCGCCTCAGCCCGGCGCTGGTTCATGTGCTGAACTGACTATGACCGAGCACGACGCGTACCCAGCTCGATCCAGACGGGCGCATGGTCGCTGGCCTTGGCCTCGTTGCGCACCCATGCATCGACACCCGCCCGTTTCAGATAAGGCGCAAGCTCGTGGTTGAGCAACAGGTGATCGATTCGCAACCCGGCATTGCGGGCCCAGTGGTTACGGAAATAGTCCCAGAAGGTGTAGACACGCTCGTCCGGGTACAGATGGCGTATGGCATCGAGCCAGCCCTGGTCAAGCAGTCGTTGGTAACACGCTCGCGACTCAGGCTGCAGCAGTGCGTCCTTCAGCCAGGAACGCGGGTTATAGATGTCCATGTCGGTGGGCACGACATTGAAATCCCCTGCCAGCAGCGTGGGGTGGCCACTTTCATAGAGGCTGCGCGCATGCTGGATCAGGCATTCGAACCAGTGCAGCTTGTAATCGAACTTGGGCCCGGGCTGCGGGTTTCCGTTCGGCAGGTAGAGGCAAGCGACCAACACCCCGTGTGCCGCAGCTTCCAGATAGCGGCTCTGGCTGTCCTCCTCCAGGCCGGGCAAGCCGCGGCGAACCTCGAGCGGATCGCTGCCCCGCACCAGAATGGCCACGCCGTTCCATGACGGTTGCCCATGATGAAGGCTGCCATAGCCTGCTGCCTCCAGCTCCGCGCGAGGGAACTGCTGATCGGCCGCCTTCAGTTCCTGCAGGCAGGCAATGTCGGGCTGCTCCCGCTCCAGCCAGGCCAGCAGCGCCGGCAAACGGCTGCGGATGCCATTGATGTTGAAGGTGGCAATCTTCAGCGCTTTCATGCGTCCGGGTCGCTCACGTGGGCCTGCACGGCATCTTCCAGCGCGCGGATATGCGCCTCATCGGCCAGCGCCTTGAGCGCCAACCAGTCGTCCCAGTCGATGGCGCCATCGTCGCGCAGGGCCTCGGCTGTGCGAAGCAGTTCATGGTGGTAGGCATCCGGTGACTCGCGCCGGTAACTGATGTCGTCGTACTGGGCGTACCAGGCTTCAAGCTCGGGAATGCTGCGTTCGATGCTCATGAAAGCGTCCTCGCTGTACCCTTTGCTTGTCAGAACCCAGGCACAGCGCGACGTTCAATCAGGCATCACTGAAAGTAATGGGGATACCGTGCCATGTCGCTCTCCAGCTTGTCCGCATCCGCGGCCCTCTTGCGCACTTCGGCATAGAAAAGCTGGCACTGGTTCTGAAACCTGGTGAAATCGCGGTTGGCTGTTTCAATGGCACTGCTCAGGTCGCGCCCTTCGAGGCCCTCAATAAGTCGCTGTGAGGAGGTATACGCCTGCCAGCAGGCTTCAACCTGCTGCAGCCCCTTTGCAAGGTTCTCGGTGTCGATAGTCGCCATTGCAGCACCCTCTTTGGACCGAGCCTGGTCCGTCGGTGTGAATCGCCAGAGCGACGATTACGGGATGAAGCCTGTAACGACGCGCTTCGGCTAAGAGCGTAGACTAATTCGGCGCAGACGCATGGATACCAGGTTTCACAAGTCCCAGACGCATTATCCGCAAGCTCAGGAGCGAGTGCCATGGATTGCCTTCCAACGCTGTTCACAAAACGTCTTGTTCTCACACCCCTTCAGTTGGGAGATGCAGCAACCATTCAGAAACTGTTCCCCCAGTGGGAGGTCGTCCGTTATCTGGACCGTCGTGTGCCGTGGCCTTACCCGGAAGACGGCGCATTGATCTATGTGCGCGATATCGCCCTGCCGGCCATGGTGGCGGGCCGCGAATGGCACTGGATGATCCGGCTGCGCGATGCAACCGAGAACACCATTGGCAGCATCAGCCTGTATGAACAGCCTGGGAACAACCGAGGCTTCTGGCTTGCACCGCAGTGGTGGGGGCAAGGCTATATGCGCGAAGCATGTCAGGTCATCAACGCATACTGGTTCGAAACATTGTCGCGTCCGGTCATGCAGGTTCCCAAAGCGGTTGCCAACCATGCTTCACGCAGGGTTTCGGAGTTTGAGGGCATGCGCAGAGTGGCAACGCGAGACGGGCATTTTGTCTCTGGGCAGATGCGGGTAGAGGTATGGGAGATGACACGCAGTGCCTGGCTCGACAGGACGCAAACCAGACCCTGCCGCGGCCTGCGCAGATGATGGAGGGTCAAAAGGCAGTCCCGCATGCAGGCGCGGGCTTGCCGCGAACATCGGCGAAGCCGGTGCCGTGCACTGCATTCTCCACGGCAAAGGCGGTACTTGCCGGAGCTGTGCAAGCCCCGGCAAAGGGTCAACGCAGGTAGTCCTGAACCCACTTCACCCAACAATCAGCGCCAATTTTCACCAACGCATCATTGAAATCGTAGTGGGGGTTATGCACCGAGCACCCATGGAACTCGCCCGTGCCATTGCCCAGCATGAAGTAACAGCCAGGCCGCACCTGCAACATGTAGGCAAAGTCTTCGGTGCCCATGACCTTCTTCGGCATCTTGTCCAGCAGCGCGCCGTCGGCGAACAACGGCCTAAGGCTGTCACGCAGCAACGCGCTTTCGTGATCGCTGTTGCACAAGGCGGGCGCCAGCTGGGTGAATTGCACATCGATCTCCACGCCATAGCTTTCGGCGTGCCCCTTGGCCAGTGCGTCAATGCGGCTGTTGATCTTCTGCTGGGTCTGGGCCGTGTCGGTGCGCACGCTCAGCAACATGCAGGCCTCGTCAGGGATTATGTTGTAGACGGTGCCGGCCTGGATCATGCCAATGCTGATCACGGCGTAGTCCTCGACGCTCAGGTTGCGCGACTTGATGGTCTGAATGCCACTGATCAGGCTGTTCAACGCCATCACCGGGTCTACCGACAGTTCCGGCATCGCACCATGCCCGCCTTTGCCGGTAATCCGAATGCTGACACGTTCGGAAGACGCCATGGTGGGCCCCGCCTGCACCACGCACGTGCCCACCGGCAGGCCGGGCATGTTATGCAGCGCATACACCGAGTCGCACGCAAAGCGCTCGAACAGGCCGTCGTCAATCATCGCCTTGGCCCCCGCCAGGCCTTCCTCGTCGGGCTGGAATATCACGTTCAACGTCCCGTTGAACTGGCGTGTAGCCGCCAGTTGCGCAGCGGCTGCCAGCAGGATCGCAGTATGCCCGTCATGGCCACAGGCATGCATCCGGCCGGGAATCTTGCTGGCATGCGCAAACGCATTCTTTTCGCCCATCGGCAGTGCGTCCATGTCTGCACGCAACCCGATGCTGCGCGGGCTGTCCCCCACTTTCAGCACGCCGACCACACCATGCCCACCTACATTGCGATGCACTTCATAGCCCAAAGCTTGCAGCTTGTCGGCTACCAGGGCCGCTGTATCGGGGGTGTCGCCGCCAATTTCCGGCGCAGCGTGGATCTGCCGGCGCAGCATGACGAACTCATCCAGCTCGGCAGCTGAGCCCCGTGTTTGATTGCTCTGCAAAATACCCATATCACTCGCATCCTTTGTTTTCGGGGAAGTACCTGAGGCAGGCCAGGCTGACGATGCCGCCGGCCAGCAGGAAGTAGGCTGGCGCCAACGGCGTGCCCAGCGCTGCAATCAGCCAGGTGGCCACCAACGGCGAAAAACCACCGAACAGGGTCACACCCAGGCTGTAGCTGACCGAGGTGCCGAACGAGCGCCTGGCCTTCGGGAAGCCCTCCATGATCAGCGCGAAGAACGCACCGGCACCGATACAGGTCGGCAAGATCAGGATCGCCACGCCCATCATGGCCAGGCCCATGTGCTGCACTTGCCCAAGCAGATGGAACACCGGCAGGGTCAACACCACCGGTGCGGCGACCGTCCACACCAGCAGGCGTTTTCTGAGCTGATACTTGTCGGCGAATTTGCCGGCCAACGGGCAGATGACTGCCATGCAGCCGCTACTGATGCAGGCAATCGCCATCGCGCTGCCGGGTGGGTAATGCAAGGCGGTGGTCAGGTAGGTCGGCATGTAGAACACGAACAGGTACATGCCAATGGTCGAGCTGGCCATCAGGCCGATGCCTTGGGCGATGCGTTTGAGCAGTTCGGCATCCAGCCCCTGCTCTGTCTTCTGCGCCGGTGCGACCTCGTGGGTTTCCGGCAACCGCGTGCGTATATACCAACCGACCGGCCCGATCAGCAGGCCGAAGATGAACGGTATGCGCCATCCCCAGCTTTCCAACGCCGTGGGATCGAGCAACTGGCTGAGGGCCAGGCCAAAGCCGGCCCCCACCAAGGCGGCATAGCCTTGGCTGGCAGCCTGCCAGCTGACGCTCTGGCAGCGGCTGCCAACCGCACTGGATTCCATCAGGAACACCGACGCGGTACCGACCTCCCCGCCTGCCGACATGCCCTGGATGAGCCGGCCGGTCACCAGCAGCAACGTGGCGAAAATCCCGATCTGTGAATACGTGGGCGCAAAGGCAATCATTGCGGTGCCCAGGGTCATCAGCCCGATGGTCAGGCTCAAAGCGGCCTTGCGTCCATGCCGGTCAGCATAGCGACCGATGACCATCGCCCCGACCGGGCGCATCAGGAAACCGACGCCAAAGGTGGCCAGCGACATCAACAACGACGCCATGGCCGAGTCAGAGGGGAAGAAGTGCTTGCCGATCAGTACAGCAAAGAAGCTGTAGATCGTGAAGTCGTACATTTCCAGCGCATTGCCCAACGAGCAGGCGACCAAGGTTTTACGGGAGGACGATACCTGCGCGGCTGAGTGCGCACCTTTTTGCAGGCTCGGCGATGTGGGTAGCGGTCTGATCATTGTTGTCTCCGTTGGCAAATCGCGGCGTGCAGCGAATATCAGCCAATCGGGCACCCAATACACTTGCAGTTTCGGCATAGGGATAACCAATGATTAATTAGCTGGCGCGATCGTTGGCCAAATTGCCCTGAGCTGGCGCACAGTCCGCCCTCGCTCCGCGCGCGGCCCCAATAACGCCCACAGATCAGCATCCGTAGCGCAGCGTTGGCGCGGGTACGAAGCCTGTCTAAAGCGGAGGTGCCCGCCAATCCACACGCCGCGCCAGCCCCTGATTAACCAAACGGCATGACCTGACCGAATAAGCAATCACGCTGCAACGTTCTGTTCACCGACGCTAAAGCCACCACATCACCGTGCTGGCCTGGAGTCGTGAATGAACACTCGCATTACGTCGTTGCTGTTGATGATCCAAGGGGCTTGCCTTGCTGCGCAGGCACAGGCAGAGGGTTTTCCGACGCTCGCGCGGATTGCGCCGGGTTTTGGTTATTACGGGCTGGATTACGGCTTCGATGACACACTCAAGGTGTACGGCACCGTGGATGCATTCGCCAGCTACCACGACTCACAGCACCACTCGGGTTTCAGGCTGGCCGGTGGCGGCGCCTGGACCAACAAGCTCGGGCTGTACGCACGCAAGGCGCTTGACCCCGATACCGTCGTGGAGCTTGACGTCGAGGAGGGTTTCAACCTCAATGGCGAGGCCCTGGAGGGCACCTGGGACACCGTCGGTACCCTGCGCCTGGCGACAGTCGCCCTGCGCTCGCGCACCCTGGGCAAGCTCGAGTTCGGCAAGACCTACGGCATGGCCACGCCCACCTACGCCGACCCGTTCCTGGCCACCTATGGCTCGCCCTACACTTACCTGGCCCTGCCTGCCGCCGGCAAGGGCGCCTTTTACCTTGACCTGCGCCCCAAGCACACCCTGGCCTACACCAGCCCGACCTTCAGTGGCTTCAGCCTCGGTACCGCGCTGAGCTTTGGCTTCGACGATGCCGCCAGCGCTGGGCGCACCGTGCGTGGCGGTGGCGCCCGGCTGCAGTACCGCAACAGCCGGGTGATGTTGCTGGCCTCCTACAACCGTTACTACAGCGACCCATGGGACGACGGCGGCGTTTCACGCCAGACCGCCAACGATTTCAAGAGCCTGTCGGCGTTCTACGATTTCGGCCCGCTGGCCACCAGCCTCACCTGGCAACGTCAGGACGTGGCCCAGGCCGGCACGCCCAGCACCACGCTGTATACCTTCGGCATGATGGCGCCGGTGGCCGAGCTGGACGTGCTGCGCCTGGCGGTGATGCAACGCCAGGTCAGCGCCCGTGACAAGGACGCGTGGGGCGCGATGATCGGCTATGACCATTTCATCAACCCCCGCTGGGCCCTCTATGGACGCCTCGGCATGATCGCCAACCAGCGCGCCTCGTCGGTCACCTACGCCGGGACCCCGGTGGACCAGGCGGGCGATAACCCAAGCAACGTCTCGCTAGGCATGTACTACCACTTCTGACCCCACGGGGCGGGTCTGCTTGAGCACCTGCCCGCGCAAGCTGTGGAACAGCTCCTGGGCAGGCGCCGTGAGGCTGTGGCGGTCAATGCAGACCAGGTTGATGGGGTAATCCGGAATCAACTCCTGCACCGCCATGGCTACGAACTCGCAATCGATGCCGTAGGTAAACCCTTGGTCCACCGCCAGTTCGCTGATAGTCATCAACGACTCCGTGTTCTTCAACAGCTTCAGCGCCATCATCACTGAAGTGCATTCAACGGTATTCTGTGGCACCCGAAGGCCGTTGGCTTCGAACAGTTGGTGAAACTGCGAAGCCTGGTCGGACAACTCGTCCAGGCTGATCCAGGGGGCGTATTGCAAGGTGCGCAGTGACTGGCTGAACTTCTGCCGATTCGAGGCGTGGCAAATCACCCTGCCTTTGATACTGCCCAGTGCCTCCCAATCCAGGCTCAGCCGACTCAGCGGTTGCTGCGAAGTAATGGCAAAGTCCAGGCTGCCATCGCGCAAGCGCTGCAGGATCTGGCTGGGGCGCAGGTCGGTGATGGTAATCTTCACCCGCGGGTACTTGCGCCGAAAGGCCAGGATACTTTCATCGACGCCATCGAGCATCGCCGTCAACGACGTCACCCCGATCGACACGGCGCCCAGCGCCGCATCCTGAATGCTCGCCGCTTCGATCTGCAGACGGCGTATGCTCTCTACCACGAGGTTGGCATGGCGGATGACACGCTTGCCTTCCTCGGTAAGGGCCATGCCTTTGTGCGACCGCTGCAACAGGGTAAACCCCACCTCCCGCTCCAGCTCCTTGATCGAACGGCTCAGCGCGGGCTGAGTAATGTGCATGAGCTTGGAGGCTTCGAGGATGCTGCCTGCGTTATGAATGGCGACCAGCGCCCTGAGTTGGTGAAGTTTCAACCGTCTGTACCTTGTTGTTAGCGGCCGGTTCGAAAGGTGTTCTGGCAGCCCTGACAGCCGTTGTCGGCAAGGCCTGAAAGGTATGGCTAGCGCAACACAGCCAGCATGCTGGCCGCATCGCTGACCTCGAACTTGCCGGGGCTTTCAACCGCAATGTACTGGACTACCTGGTCGTCGACCAACATCGCATACCGTTGCGAGCGCCGCCCCAAACCGCGTGCCGAAAGGTCCTGGGTCAGGCCCAGCGCCTCGCTGAATTCGCCATTGCCATCGCCGATCATCTTGACCGCATCCCCGACCTGCAAGCTGTTGCCCCAGGCGTTCATGACAAAGGCATCGTTCACCGAGACGCACAGGATTTCGTCAATGCCAGCCGCAAACAACGCAGGGGCCGCCGCGACATAACCGGGAACATGACGTTCAGAGCACGTCGGCGTGAACGCGCCCGGCAACGCGAAGATCAGCACCTTCTTGTGCTTGCAACGCTCGCGAATGGAAAAGGCCTTGGGGCCGATCGCGCAGGCACCTGCGTCGTTGTTGTATTGATAAAGGGTAACGTCGGGCAGTTGATCGCCGGTTTTGATCATCGCTGTCTCCTGGGTGAGGTGAAGGCCAGGCAGCCATGATGCCGCAGTCGACCAGGCAACGCATCATGAGCAGGGCTAAAAAACCTGTGAAATAACTTCAATATCATTCATGCAGCGCCCCGCCTAGGATACGCCTCAATCAAACACATCAAGATTACGGTGTGAACGATTCAGCCTACGCAACTGACCAGCACTGGATCGCTCACACTCAGGCACCTGGAAGTCATAACCATGGATAAAGCGCCAACATTCACCGTCAAGCGCATTGCGTTCGACGAACATTATCTCCCTGCCGAAAATACCCGCATCACGACCAACTTCGCCAATTTGGCACGGGGTGCAAACCGCCAGCAGAACCTGCGCAATACCCTGACGATGATCAATAACCGTTTCAATGCGCTGGCGCACTGGGACAACCCCGAACATGATCGTTACCGTGTAGAGCTGGACATCATATCGGTGGAAATGAACCTTGAAAGCGCGCAGTACGGCAATGCCCTGCCGCTGATCGAAATATTGAAAACTTATATTGTCGACCGCAAAAACAATACTCGCTTCGAAGGCATGGTAGGCAACAACTTCTCCTCGTACGTGCGCGATTACGACTTCAGCGTACTGTTACTGGAGCATAACAAGCATCGGTCGACCTTCAGCATTCCCGATCATTTCGGCGAGCTGCACGGCAACCTGTTCAAGTGTTTCGTCAACTCGCCAACCTACCAGGAGCACTTCAGCAAACCACCGGTTATCTGCCTGAGCGTATCGAGCAGCAGGACTTACCTACGCACCGAAAATCAGCACCCTGTGCTAGGGGTTGAATACCAGCAGGATGAGTACTCGCTGACGGATGAATACTTCAAGAAAATGGGCTTGAAGGTGCGCTATTTCATGCCGCCGAACAGCGTCGCCCCGTTGGCGTTTTATTTTGCCGGCGACTTGCTGGCTGACTACACCGACCTTGAACTGATCAGCACCATCAGCACCATGGACACCTTTCAGAAAATCTACCGACCCGAGATCTACAACGCCAACTCTCCTGCAGGCAAGGCCTACCAGCCCAGCCTGAAGAACCAGGACTACTCGCTCACGCGCATTATCTACGACCGGGAAGAGCGCAGCCGCCTGGCGATCGAGCAGGGCAAGTTTGCCGAGGAGCAATTTGTCAAACCCTACCAGGCCACGCTGGCGCAATGGTCCGCTCAATACGCACGTTGAACATTCAAAGCACAAGGGTCACTGTTCATGAACACATTGCTACCCACCTCCACGGCCGGCAGCCTGCCTAAACCCGCCTGGCTTGCTCAACCCGAAACACTTTGGTCACCGTGGAAGTTGCAAGACGAGCAACTGATTGAAGGCAAACAGGATGCCTTGCGCCTGGCCTTGCAAGAACAACAACACGCCGGTATCGACATCGTCAGTGACGGCGAGCAAACCCGGCAGCACTTTGTCACCACGTTTATCGAGCACCTCAGCGGCGTTGATTTCGAACAACGGAAAACCGTCAGAATCCGTGATCGCTATGATGCAAGCGTACCGACGGTTATGGGTGCTGTCGCTCGACAAAAGCCGGTGTTTGTCGAAGATGCCAAGTTCCTCCGCCAGCACACCACACAGCCGATAAAGTGGGCGCTGCCCGGCCCCATGACCATGATCGACACACTGTATGACAACCACTACAAAAGCCGCGAGAAACTGGCCTGGGAGTTCGCCAAGATTCTCAACCAGGAAGCCAGAGAACTGGAAGCCGCGGGCGTGGACATCATTCAGTTCGACGAACCGGCATTCAATGTTTTCTTTGACGATGTGAATGACTGGGGCGTGGCTACCCTCGAAAGGGCCATCGAGGGCCTAAAGTGCGAAACGGCCGTCCATATTTGCTATGGCTATGGCATCAAAGCCAACACCGACTGGAAAAAGACCCTCGGTTCAGAATGGCGGCAATATGAACAGGCCTTCCCCAAACTGCAGCAGTCCAGCATCGATATCATTTCGCTGGAATGCCATAACTCGCATGTTCCGATGGACCTGCTCGAGCTGATTCGCGGCAAGAAGGTCATGGTCGGCGCCATCGATGTGGCCACCCATGCCATTGAAACACCCGAAGAGGTCGCCGCCACCCTGCGCAAGGCACTGCAATTCGTCGATGCCGACAAGCTCTACCCTTGCACCAACTGCGGCATGGCACCCCTGCCTCGCCAGGTAGCCAGCGGCAAGCTCAAGGCGTTGAGTGCAGGCGCGGCAATTGTCCGCCAGGAACTCGCTAACGCACGCTGAAATGAATGCAGCCACAGGACCTACCATGTTGCTTTCCGGTACGGCGATCGAGCCGTCGACTTTTCGCCAGGCACTCGGGCACTACGCATCCGGCATCACGGTGATTACATCGCATCTTGAGAGCGAGCCGATCGGTTTCACCTGCCAGTCGTTCTATAGCGTGTCGATGAGCCCGCCGCTGGTGTCATTCAGTGTGATGTCCAGTTCGGCCAGCTACCCGAAGATTCGCCGGGCTGGCCGCTTCACGGTCAACATCCTGTCAGGTGAACAGGTCAGCATTTCCAACCAGTTTGCCCGGCGCGGCGCCAACAAGTGGCAGGGCGTCGAATGGCAAGCATCGCCGTTGGGCAACCCGATCATTGCCGGCAGCCTGCATTGGCTTGATTGCGAAATTCACGCCGAACATGCCGCCGGGGACCACCTGATCGTGATTGGCGAAGTCAAAGCGTTGAACCTGCAGGCAACTGCTGCCACGCAGCCGCTGCTGTATTTCAAGGGGCAGTATTGCAACCTCGCCGCGCATGACGCGGCTTGAGCCTCACTCCACTCACGGAAAACCCAGCAAAGGAATTGCCAGGATCACGCGGCAGTGAAGAAAGCCCGCCATTACTGCGTTGATCCGCCATTTTACTCATGATCGATTTACGCCACCTGCGAACCCTCCACGCGCTGCGTGAAACCGACAGCCTGCAGGAGGCCGCCGAGCGCCTGCACCTGACACAATCAGCCCTGTCGCACCAGTTCCGCGATATGGAAGAGCGCATCGGCATGCCACTGTTCGTGCGCAAATCCAGGCCGGTGCGCTTCACCAGCGCCGGGCTGAAGCTGCTGCAGCTGGCCGATCAGGTGCTGCCTCAGATCCGCAATACCGAACGGGACCTGGGCAAACTGGCCGGGGGCTGCGCCGGACGGCTGCACATCGCCATCGAGTGCCACAGCTGCTACCAGTGGTTGATGCCTTCAGTGGATGAGTTCCGCGGCGCCTGGCCTGAGGTGGAACTGGACCTCGCCTCCGGTTTTTCCTTCGCACCACTGCCAGCCCTGGAGCGCGGCGACCTGGACCTGGTGGTGACCTCCGACCCGGTGACACTGCCAGGTATCAGCTACGTGCCGTTGTTCAGCTACGAGGCGCTGCTGGCCATCGACAACCACCACGCCATGCGCCACAAGCCGTATCTGGAGCCCGCCGATATCGCCAGCCAGACACTGATTACCTACCCGATCGAACGCACCCGTCTGGACATCTTCACCCGCTTCCTCGACCTCGCCGACATCGAGCCCGCACAGGTACGTACTTCAGAACTGACCGTGATGATGATGCAACTGGTTGCGTCCGGGCGAGGCGTCTGCTGCCTGCCCAACTGGGCCGTGCACGAATACAGTTCGCGCGGCTATGTAACCGCCAAGCGCCTTGGCGAGCACGGCCTGCAGGCAAACCTCTATGCTGCGCTGCGCAGTGACATGCTGGAGGTGCCGTACGTGCGTGATTTCTTGCTCACGGCCAAGGACATCTCGTTCACCACGCTGGCAGGTGTCAGCGTGGCGTCAGGCCCGGTTCTCTGAAAGCCGGGCGTGCGTTGGCGAACCTCAGTGCCGGCCATGGCGCGCCATGCCCCTACCGCCAACGAATCAGCCAGCCTTCGCCAACTGCACTTGCAGAAACGCCATCAGTGCCCCCGCCACAGGTGACAGGCTGCGCCCTTTGCGGGTGAGCATGCCGATATGCCGTTCTACCCTGGGCTCCTCAAGGGGTACGAACGCCAGTTTGTCGTTCTCCTGCGGAAAAGCGAGGTACGGCAAGGTACTGATCCCTACCCCCTCCTCCAGCATGGCGATCAACGAAATCATGTTGGAAATGAACAGCCGGCTATCGGCCAGCAAACCCTCGGCCTCGGTACCCGCCAGCAATTGCGAGGTACCGTTGCGGATCATCGGCACGCCCAACAACTGCGCCCAATGCAGCCGCCCCCCCGCCTGCGCCAGCGGGTGGTCGCTGCGGCACACCACGCCAACCTGATCATTCACGATGGGGGCGAAGTCGAGCTGATCATCGTCCACCCACAGGCTGCTGATGCCGAAATCCACCTGCCCTTGAGCGAGCAACTGCTGCACACGTTCGGCCGTGCCGTCCTGAATGCTGACCTGCACATTGGGGTGCGCGGCCACGAAGCGGGCCAGCGGCCCTGGCAGCATTCGGCTGGCCACAGAAGGCACGGTGGCGATGCTGACCTGGCCGATTTCATGCCGGGCAAACAGCATGGCTTCACGCGCAATACGGTCATGGTGCTCGATCAAGCCACGAAACAACGGGAGGCAATGCTCGCCAAATGGCGTCAGCTCTACCCGGCCACCGCCCTTTTCGACCAATGCCTGCCCCAGCTTCTGCTCCAGTTCACGCAGGGCCAGGGATATCGCAGGCTGGGTGCGAAAGGCCTGGCGGGCGGCCGCGTGGAAACTCTTGAGTTCGGCGACCAGTACGAAGTAACGCAACTGGGCGATTTTCAGCTCGGGCAACATGGTTAGCATTCCTTATCAAAGCATTTTTTTTATTAATTTTTATTTGCTGCATATTGCTCGCATCATGAATGCCATGCAAACGGAGGCGTTCATCCATGTCACACAAGACCTACAACAACTACATCGATGGCCAGTGGTGTGAAGGCCACGCCACTTTGGGCAACTACAGCCCCTCGGACACTGGCGACCTGATCGGCCAGTACCATCAGGCCAGCGCCGAACAGGCCCGCCAGGCCATCCAGGCCGCGCGCGCCGCTCAACCCCTGTGGGCCGCCAGTGGTCTGGAAAACCGCCAGCAAGTGCTGATGTCCATCGGCGACGAGCTGATCGCCCGCAAGGAAGAGCTCGGCGAACTGCTGTCGCGAGAAGAAGGCAAACCCTTGGCCGAAGGCATCGGCGAGGTCAACCGCAGTGGCCAGTTCTTCCATTACTACGCCGCCGAAGTGCTGCGCCAGATGGGCGAGACTGCCGCCTCGGTGCGCCCTGGGGTCGACATCGAAGTGCATCGCGAACCGGTGGGTGTGGTGGGCATCATTACCCCTTGGAACTTCCCCATGGCCACCGCCGCCTGGAAAATCGCCCCGGCCCTGGCCTTCGGCAACGCCGTGGTGTTCAAGCCGGCCAACCTGGTGCCGGCCAGTGCCTGGGCGCTCACCGAGATCATCAGCCGTCAGGGCCTGCCCAGCGGCACCTTCAACCTGGTGATGGGCAGCGGTGCCGACGTCGGCGAGGCCCTGATCCAGTCCGCCGAGATCGATGCCCTGACGTTCACCGGTTCTCTGCAGACGGGCCGACGCGTAGCGGTGGCCACCGCCGGTAACCTGGTGCGCTGCCAGCTGGAAATGGGTAGCAAGAATGCCCTGGTGGTCATGGACGACGCCGACCTCGAACTGGCCGTGGAATGCGCGCTCAACGGGGCCTTCTTCGGCACCGGGCAGAAATGCACCGCGTCGTCACGGCTGATCGTCTGCGACGGCATCCACGACCGCTTCGTCGAGGCGCTGCGCCTGCGTATGCGCCAGCTCAAGGTTGGCCATGCACTGGAGGCTGGCGTACAGATCGGCCCGGTAGCGGACGCGCGCCAGCTGGAACAGAACCTGGCCTACCTGCAACTGGCCCAGGCCGAAGGCGCCACCCTGATCGAAGGTGGCGAACGCCTGCAACTGGCCTGCGATGGCTACTACATGCGCCCTGCCTTGTTCATCAACAGCCGCAACGACATGCGCATCAACCGCGAGGAAGTGTTCGGCCCCATCGCCTGCGTTATCCGCGTGCGCGATTTTGAAGAGGCGCTGACCACGCTCAACGATACCGAGTACGGCCTCACAGCCGGGATCATCACACAGTCGCTGCGCCACGCCAGCCACTTCAAGCGCCGCGCCCAGACCGGCTGCGTGATGGTCAACCTGCCCACCGCCGGCACCGACTACCACGTGCCATTCGGGGGCCGTAAAGCCTCGAGTTTCGGCCCGCGGGAACAGGGGCAATACGCTCGCGACTTCTACACCGTGGTCAAGACCACCTACCTGCGGCCCTGAAGGAATACATGCCATGCACGACCTCTTGATGATCGACGGCCTGCAGTACTCCAACTGGAGCCAGGAAATATTCCAGCAGATGCAGGCCGGTGGCCTGAGCGCGGTGCACGCCACCATCGCCTACCACGAAAACGCCCGCGAAACCCTGTCGCGCCTGGGCGAGTGGAACCGCCGCTTCGAAACATGGCCCGAGCTGATCCGCCCGGTACGCACGGCCAGCGACATCCGCCTGGCCCACGAGGAGGGCCGGGTAGGCATCTTCTTCGGCTTCCAGAACTGCTCGCCGATCGAGGACGACATTGCCCTGGTGGAGGTTTTCCGCCAGCTCGGGGTGTTCGTCATGCAACTGACCTACAACAACCAAAGCCTGCTGGCCAGCGGCTGCTATGAGCGCGAGGACAACGGCATCAGCCGCTTCGGCCGCCAGGTGATCGCCGAAATGAACCGCGTCGGCATGCTCATCGACATGTCTCACAGCGCCGAGCGAAGCACGCTTGAGGCCATCGAACTGTCCAGCCGACCGGTGATCATCTCCCACGCCAACCCTGCCAGCTTCCACGCCGCCAAGCGCAACAAGTCCGATGCGGTGCTACGCGGGATCGCAGAGTCCGGCGGGCTGCTGGGTTTCAGCACCTACCCGTTCCACCTCAAGGGTGCCTCGGACTGTAGCCTGGAAAGTTTCTGCGACATGGTCGCGCGCACCGCCGACCTGATGGGTGTGGAGCACATCGGCATCGGCACCGACCTGTGCCAGGCGCAACCCTTGTCTGTGCTGGAATGGATGCGCAACGGCCGCTGGAGCAAGGACAAGGACTACGGCGAAGGCTCCAGGGACAACGCCAACTGGCCGGCGCCCTTGCAGTGGTTCCGCGACAGCCGCGACTTCCGCAACATTGCCCAGGGCCTGCGCGCCCGCGGCTTTGCCGAGCAAGACGTGGGCAACATCATGGGGCTGAACTGGTTGCGCCTACTGGAGACCGCCACCACGGCACAGGCCTGACCCCCTTGCACGGACAGCACCAACAATAAAAACAATCGCAGGTTCCGGAGGTTTCATGAAAAACCCAACCACCTTGCAGGCCGACGGCCAAGCCATGGGCGTGCCTATGGCACGCGATATCGACTGGCCGTTGTTCCTGATCAGCGGCGGATTCCTCGGCGCCTTCCTGCTGGCGGCGCTGATCGACATCGACACCGTGTCGGCGCTGGTCAATACCCTGTTCGCCTGGTCGACAAAGGCCTTTGGCCTCTATTGGCAAGTGCTGATGCTGGCAACCTTCGCGGTCAGCCTGTTCATCGGGTTTTCCAGATGCGGGCGTGTACGCCTGGGCGGGGTCACCCAGCGCCCAGACGTCAGCACCTTCAACTGGATCGCAGTGATCATGTGCGCCTTGCTGGCAGGTGGTGGCGCCTTCTGGGCCGCTGCCGAACCCTTGATGCACTTTGCCAGCCCGCCGCCCTTCTTCGCCGGCCTGCAACCGCACAGCGAAGCGGCGGCCACCGCGGCGCTGGCGCAATCGTTCGTGCACTGGGGCTTCCTGGCCTGGGCCGTGCTGGGTAGCCTGCTGGCGATCGTGCTGATGCACCTGCATTACGATAAAGGCCTTCCGCTGGCGCCGCGCACCCTGCTTTACCCCCTGTTCGGCCAGCGAGCGCTCAAGGGCCCGATCGGCACCTTGGCCGACGCTGCCTCGATCATCGCGGTAGTGGCCGGCACCATCGGTCCGATCGGTTTCCTTGGCCTGCAGATCAGCAGCGCCATGCACGCGGTGTGGGGGTTGCCCAACACTATCGTCACCCAGTCGCTGACCATTGTCCTGGTCACCGCGATGTACACTGTCTCGTGCCTGGTGGGCCTCAAAGGCATCCGCTTTGTCAGCGAGATCAACGTCTGGTTGATGATCGGCCTGGCACTGTTCATGGTGGTATTCGGACCGACGCTGTTCATCCTCGGCGGTTTCCCGGCGGCCTTTGCCCTGCACGTGGAGCACTTCATTCCCCTGACGATGTTCCGCGCAGACCCCAAATGGCTGGACTGGTGGACGGTGTTCTACTGGGGCTGGTTCATCGGCTATGCGCCCATGGTGGCACTGTACGTCGCGCGGATCTCGCGGGGCCGCACCATCCGCGAGATCATCATGACGCTGTCGATCATCGCACCGCTGGTGACCATGTTCTGGTTCACCGTGGTGGGCGGTACCGGGATCGGCCTGGAGCTGCAAACGCCAGGCAGCGTCACCGCCCATGGCGCCAAACCTGAAGACCTGCTGCTGGGAGTGACGCAGAACCTGCCACTGGGTGGCCTTGTCAGCGCGCTGTTCCTGTTCCTGAGTTTCATCTCGGTGGCCACCAATGGCGACGCCATGGCCTTCACCGTGGCGCTGGCGATGTCCAGCGACGATAAACCGAAGAAGTGGTTGCGTGGTTTCTGGGCAATCGGCATGGGCCTGGCGGCGGTGGTGCTGATCACCATTGGCGCAGGCGGTGTGACGGCCCTGCAATCCTTCATTGTCATCACCGCGGTGCCGGTGTCGCTGGTGATCCTGCCAGCGCTGTGGGATGCCGTGCGCATCGCTCGACACATGGCCCGTGAACAAGGCGTCTGAACATGATCCATCCAGGTACAACAACAATGCCCAACAGCGTGCCTGCAATACCCGCGTTGCGCCCTGCCAGCCAAGTCATGGACCTGGCCCGGCTGGGTAGCCACTTCCAGAGCCCGCTAAGCTTCGTGCGCAGCAGCATGCGGCGGATGATGCAGCAGCGCTGGCAAATCCGGCGCAGCTGTTTCGACCTTGATGGCCAAGGCTTCGGCACTGCGATCTACCGCATCGAAACGCCAAACGGCCATTACCACTGCGTGATCTTCTCGGCCTACCTGCCGCCGGAAAAGCGCAGCGATCGGGTCATCGCCGACCAGTGGGACGTCAGCTTCGTGCTGGTGGCCGGCGATGTCGACTCGGCACAGCTGGCCGACCTGCAACGCAACGTGCCGCTGCAGGAAGCCGGCCGCTTCGATGCACGCGTGCTGGTGTTGTCGCGGGCCAACCGTAGCTTGCGCAATTTCGACCGGTTTCTGGCGGCGCTGGCAGAAGGACGCCAGCCCGATCCACAGCAACTGGCTGAAGTCGGCTACCTGTATCGCACCACAGCGGTTTACGGTAACGGCAAGTTCGGCATCGCCGATTTTGGTTGCCTGCAAGATAACCCGGACTTCAACCAGCCGTTCAGCGCACAGATGTTCACCGTCTACCTGCTGCGTCACTTCAGCATCGAGCAGATCAACCACATGGCCCGGGCACTCGCCCCGCAACGGGCAGTGCAACTGGCCCCGGCGCTACAGCGCTACCTGGGGGTCGGCAACGCGACCGGACTGGGAATGGCCCCTTTTCTGATCAACCACCCTCAACTGGTGGAGCACTGGATCAGTACGCGGGAAACGGCCCTGGCCCTGGTGCTGGCGCAGTCGGCGGAGCCCGCCCCGCTGGCGCGCCTGCAGCAATTGCTGGCGCGCGCCCAGTTGCACCTGAGCCAGTCCCGGACCGAAGACCAGCGCCAGCATGAGCAGAACCTGCAAACCTTGGCCGAGCTTGCTTTACTGGCCACCTGGCTTGGCACGCAAGCCGACGGCGCGGGCCTTTGGCCGCGCCTGCTGGCCTGGGCGCAATTACATACGGGGGTGGGCTGCCAGGAGCTTCTGGTCAGCCTGCTGCTGGAGCTGTACCCCGAGCAGGTCACGCCCCTGGCCGAGCACATGGGGGTCAACGAAAGCTGGCAGCTGGACGCCCAGATGCCCCTTGGGCACCTGCGCCAGCTCATCGAGCAGCAGTATGGCTGGGCGTTGCGCTACGACTTCAGTGCTGCCGATGCGGAGCACTTCTTCTGGTACCGCTCAGCTGAAAAAGAAGAGCCGCGCCTGGGCATTCGCGCAGAGGAGCCAGGGGCCGAAAAAGAAATGCAACTGGGTATTGCCCGCAATATCCAGCAGTGCCATAGCGCGCTGCTGGAACACCTGCAACTGCAGCCTCAGGCGTTGACCGCTCACTTCCTGATCGCCCAACCGATGTTCAAGGGTACGGTACGCCGCCTGCAAGGCATGGCAAAAACAAACTTCGGTGAAATCCGTGCCAATCTGCTGGCCCGGGACATGCTGCCGATTCACCTGCTGCGCTGCAAACTGGCATTTTTCGGCGCGGGGAAATTCGACCCCAAGTCAAGCCGCTGGGTGCGTATCACGCTGTTCCAGGGCGCGCCGCTGGTCAGCGACATCGGTCAGCCGTTCGCAGACGACTGGAATTTCGCAGTCATGCCGCAAAGGGAGCTTTGACCATGCGCGTATCGCTTAACGAAATACAGGTGATGTGCCGCAAGGCATTCGAAGGCATGGGCTTCGCCCCGGGCGACTGCGAGGATGCCGCCGAACTCGTGGGCTGGTTGCAACTGCAGGGGCTCGATGGCGTCGGTGCACTGGAAAAGGCGTTGCGTTATCTAAAAGCCGAAGCTGCACGGCCATACGCCTTGTGCCATGAGGATAACGCCCTGCTGGTGATCGACGCCAAGGGCCAGAGCGTGTTGCGCTGCGCCGCGACGGTGGTGGAACTGGCGGCAGCCAAGGCCATGCGCTGTGGTCAGGCCGAACTGCGCATACGCCACTGCCACAACCGTTTGCTGTTGCTGGGCTACCTGAGCCGGGCAGCGGTGCAGGGGCTGCACGTGCAAGCCCGCTGGGAGGACGCCCGCCAATACCACCTGGCCGATTTTACCGCCGGCATGCCGCGCCCGGAACTGAGCAGTGAAACCCGGCCCCAGGCCATTGAAGCGGCCGCGCAAGACGTAACGGTGCTGTTCACCCGAGCAGGCCAGACCGCCCAGGCAATAACCGACCCGCAGCGCACACTGCAGCAAGGTTTTACAGTCAACGAACATACCTGGCAAAGGCTCAGGCAGTTGGCCGAACACATCCTTGTCGAGAGCACCGATGCCTCACGCCGCCACGGTGCAGGCGGCGGCAGCGACGCCGACTGAACACCCTTGCCACTGAGGAAACAACCCATGAAGCATGCGATAAAGACCGAGCTGTTCGCCTCCAGGGCGCCACTGGAATGGGCGGTCGTTGGCAACGGTACGTTGTACACTGCGCAGATCCCAATCGATACGCAGGGCCAGGTGGTTGCCGGCGGCATCGAGGCCCAGGCCCGCCAGACACTGGACAACCTGCGCCACACCCTGGAAGCCGCTGGCAGCTCGCTGGATGCCGTGACCCAGGTGCTGATCTACGTGACCGACCGCCGTTATCTGGCAACTGTAAATGCCGTGTACGCCGAGTATTTCCAGGCACCCTACCCCAACCGCGCGGCCGTAGTGGTAGCTGGCCTCGCCCGGGAAGAAATGCTGGTGGAACTGGTGGTCTACGCCTGCCTCTGACGCCCTGAAGGCGCCCGTCTCACGATATTCAGCGTTCGCGCAATCGAGTGCCGCCCGCGCGGCGCTCGATGCATGCCCCCTCCGCCCCACGTCATGCACCCGGAATATTCCCTTTTTCGCCCGCCAGGTACCGGCCTGCGCCCCATTTCGGTTCAAAAGCCGCGCCCGGATCAATAGCGCCCTTTTTTGATGCGCCGGCCCTTGCGGCCAGGCAGCTCACATCGGTTGTGCCCCTCACATTTCCCGCCCCCCAGAGCCGCCAGGCGTGTTCGGCACTTTTATTGCAAAGACTGATTGTGCTCAACGCACAGGCAATCTACCGAGACCGAGGTTAACGCGAGACACAGCTCCCACTTACCCCAGCAAGGCAGCACCCTGAAAGACGCAGATGAACCGCAATGAAGCTGCCGGCAACGGCGGCAAGGAGTGGGTATGTCCCGGGCTTTTTTCAATGAAATGTACGAAGCGGACGGCAACTGCCGCCCGCATTACCAGGAGTTCGCCCGCTGGCTGGCCAACACCCCGCTGGAGTTGCTGGAACAGCGCCGGCGCGAGGCCGACCTGCTGTTTCACCGCGCAGGCATCACCTTCACCTTGTATGGCGACAAGCAGGATACCGAGCGCCTGATCCCCTTCGATATCATCCCGCGCAGCATCCGCGCCAGCGAATGGCGCACGGTCGAGCGTGGCTGCATTCAACGGGTACAGGCACTGAACCTGTTCCTGCAGGACATCTACCACGACCAGCGCATTCTCAAGGCCGGCATCATCCCGCCAGAGCAAGTGCTGGCCAACGAGGGCTACCAGATCGCCATGCAAGGCCTGGACCTTCACCGTGGGCTGTATGCGCATATTGCCGGTGTCGACCTGGTACGTGACGGCGATGGCAGCTACTTCGTGCTGGAAGACAACCTGCGTACCCCCAGCGGCGTCAGCTACATGCTCGAAGACCGCAAGATGATGATGCGCCTGTTCCCCGAACTGTTTGCCGCTCAGCGCATCGCGCCCATCGATCACTACCCCAACCTGCTGCTGGACACGCTCAAGAGCGCCAGCCCACTGGACAACCCCACCGCGGTGCTGCTCACGCCCGGCCGTTTCAACAGCGCCTATTTCGAGCATGCCTTCCTGGCCCGGGAAATGGGCATCGAGCTGGTCGAAGGCGCCGACCTGTTCGTGCGTGATGAGCATGTCTACATGCGCACCACGGCCGGCCCCCAACAGGTGGACGTGATCTATCGTCGCCTGGACGACGACTACCTCGACCCGCTGTCCTTCAACCCTGACTCGATGCTGGGCGTACCGGGGCTGATCTCGGTTTACCGCGCCGGCAATGTGGTACTGGCCAACGCCGTCGGCACTGGCGTGGCCGATGACAAATCCATCTACCCCTTCGTCGACGACATGATCCGCTTTTACCTGAGCGAAGAACCGATCCTGAACAACGTGCCGACCTGGCAGTGCCGCAAGCCGGCGGACCTGTCCCATGTACTGGCCCACCTGCCCGAACTGGTGGTCAAGGAAACCCAAGGTTCCGGCGGCTATGGCATGTTGGTCGGGCCCGCCTCGACCAAAGCCCAGATCGAGGACTTCCGCGCGCGCATCAAAGCCCGCCCGCACGCCTATATCGCTCAACCGACGCTGTGCCTGTCAACCTGCCCGACCTTCGTCGACAGCGGCATCGCACCGCGTCACATCGACCTGCGCCCGTTCGTGTTGTCGGGCAGTGAAACCCGCCTGGTGCCCGGTGGCCTGACGCGCGTGGCGCTCAAGGAAGGCTCGCTGGTGGTCAACTCGTCGCAAGGCGGCGGTACCAAGGACACCTGGGTGGTGGAGGACTGAGCCATGCTTTCGCGAACCGCTTCCGACCTGTACTGGATGTCCCGCTACCTGGAGCGTGCAGAAAACCTCGCACGCATGCTCGAGGTCAGCTACTCGCTATCGCTGATGCCCCAGGCCGGGCGCAGCGACGGCCATGCCGAACTGGCAATGTCGCTGATGGCCTCGGGCATGCTGGATGACTACCTGCGTCGCCACAAGGAACTCGACACCGAGCGCATGCTGCACTTCTTCGCCCTCGACGCCACCAACCCCAGCAGCATCTACTGCTGCCTGCAGGCCGCCAGGACCAATGCCCATGCAGTGCGCGGCCGTATCACTGCCGACATGTGGGAGAACATCAACGCCACCTGGATCGAAATGCGCAACATCGCCAGCAATGGCCTGGGTCGCTATGGCATCAGTCAGTTCTGCGACTGGGTCAAGGAACGATCGCACCTGTTCCGCGGTGCGACCTCCGGCACCATCATGCGCAACGATGCCTACAGCTTCATTCGCCTGGGGACCTTCCTGGAGCGGGCGGACAACACCCTGCGCCTGCTCGATTCGCGCTATGAAATGTTCGGCGAGGCCTCCGAAGAGGTCAGCGACGACTCTGCCCGCGGCTATTACCAATGGAGCGCCCTGCTGCGCGCGCTGACCTCGTACGAGGCCTTCAACGAGCTCTATCGCGCCGCGCCCAGCGCCCGGCCGGTGTCCGAGCTGTTGCTGTTGCGGGTGGACGTGCCGCGCTCGCTGCATGCCTGCATCGAGGAACTCGACCTGATCCTGGCGGGCCTGCCGGGCAGTACCGGGCGTGCCGCCCAGCGCATGGCCGCCGAACTGAACGCGCGCCTGCGCTACACCGCAATCGACGAAATCCTTGATGCAGGGTTGCACCCGTGGCTGAGCGACTTCATCGGCCGCATCAACCAACTGGGCCAGGCCGTCCATCACTCCTACCTGGAGGTTGTATGAAACTGTCCATTCGCCACGACACGACCTATAGCTACGCCAGCGACGTGTGCAACAGTATCCAGTTCCTGCGCCTGACGCCGCGCAGCAGCGAACGCCAGCGTATCAATCAATGGCAACTGGACCTGCCCTGCAAGGTCAAGGGCCAGATCGACCCTTACGGCAACATCCTGCATGTGCTGACGCTGGACAAACCCCATGGCCACCTGGCGCTTACCGCACACGGCCAGGTCGAGATCGACCCGGATTGCGAACACGAAACCGAGAGCCAGTCGCCCCTGCCGTTCCTGCGCGGTAGCCACCTGACGCTGGCCGACAACACCCTGATTGCTTTCGCCGCCCGGCAATGTGGCAGTCACCGCGACCGGGCAGCACTGATCGGGCTGATGCAGGGCCTGGCCGAGCACATGCCCTACAGCCCAGGGGCCACGTCGGTGGGCACCACGGCCATCGAAGCCTTCAGCGGTGGCGCAGGCGTGTGTCAGGACCACACGCACGCCTTCCTGGCCTGCGCACGCAGCCTGGGGGTGCCGGCACGCTATGTTTCCGGCTACCTGTGCACCGAGGACGAACAACACCTGGCCAGCCACGCCTGGGCCGAAGCCTGGGTCGACGATGCCTGGTACAGCTTCGACATTACCAATCGCCTGACCCGGCCAGAGCGTCACCTGAAGCTGGCGGTGGGCCTGGACTACCTCGATGCCTGTCCGGTCAGGGGCGTACGCCGCGGCGGCGGCGCCGAATCGATGCAGGCCAGCGTCCACGTGCATCGCCAGTGACAGGCTGGCTTCAGACCGGTCTTGCCGCGCGAGTGCGGCAAGACCTTTCCATACGCAACACAAGGGAAACCGCATGACTTACTGTGTCGCCATGCACCTGGAGGACGGGCTTGTCTTCATCAGCGACTCACGCACCAACGCCGGCATCGACCAGATCTCCACGTTCACCAAGTTGTTCGTCTTCAGCGTACCGGGCGAGCGGCTGATCGTGCTGCAGACCGCCGGCAATCTGGCGACCTCGCAGTCGGTGGTAAACCTGCTGCAGCAACGCACCCAGGGCAACGGCCCCCACCTGCTGAACGTTGCCACGCTCTACGATGCAACGGTGCTGGTCGCAGACACCCTGCGCGAGGTGGTCAAAAGAGACCGCAGCAAGCTCACAGCCGATATCGACCTTAGCAGTTCATTCATCGTCGGCGGCCAGATAGCCGGCGGCCCCATGGCCATCTACAACGTGTATGCACAAGGCAACTTCTTCCAGGCCACACCGGACACCCCGTTTCTGCAGCTGGGTGAAAGCAAGTACGGCAGGCCAATACTCGACCGCAACCTGGATTACCGCACGCCGCTCGATGAAGCGCTGCGCTGCGGCCTGATTTCGTTCGACTCCACCATCCGCAGCAACCTGTCGGTGGGCATGCCGCTGGACTTGCTGGTGTACCGCAATAACAGCCTGGAAAGCATGACGCGCAAGCGCATTACCAGCGACGATGCCTATTACCAACAGATTCGCAGGCAGTGGAGCGACGGCTTGAAAACCCTGCTGGCCGAACTGCCAGCACCGCCTTATGGCTGAACAAGCAAACGGTTCAGATCCTTTGCCTGTACCGGCCCCTTCGCGGGCTTGCCCGTTCCCACAGGTACTGTGCAAGCCTTGAAGGCTGTGATGTCCAGTGAGAACGGGCGAGCCCGCGAAGGGGCCGGTACAGGCAACACCTCAGTAAAGCCAATGTGTAATGTTCCAGACTCCGTGGGTTATCCTGCGCCTTCCCCCCTGTCACGATACTGTCATGTCGTGCGCTGCTACACCGGTGCAAAACCACTGCGCCGAACAGACTCCCGCAATGCCGCCCCATGCCATGCATGACATGGGTTCAACTGTGGCGTGAGGAGTGATCGTTTGAGTCGATCAAATCGCTGAAATCTAATGGGTGCAAACCAACAAGAAGCTCGCACGGAAGCGATCAGCGATAGAGAAAACCACACGATGACTCCAACGTTCTCATTACTCGTCCTGGGCACCGCGATACTCCTGATCGTCGTCATGATCAGCAAACTCAAAGTACACCCGTTTCTGGCCTTGATGGCCGCAAGCCTGGTGGTCGGTGTCGGCACCGGCATGGCGCCAACGGCAATCGTGGCGGCATTCGAGAAAGGCATGGGCAGCACGCTGGGCTTTCTTGCCGGCATCATCGGCCTGGGCAGTATCCTCGGCAAACTGCTGGAGGAATCCGGAGGCGCCAGGCGCATCGCCACCACACTGTTGAACAGGCTGGGGGAACGCAATGCCTCGTGGGCAATGATGCTCGTCGGCTTCATCGCCGGCATCCCGGTATTCTTCGAAGTCGGCTTCGTCCTGCTGATTCCGTTGATCTACGTGGTTGCACGGCAAACCCGTATCAGCATGCTGTACCTCGGCGTGCCGCTGGCCACCTCGCTGATGGTGGTGCACTGCATTCTCCCGCCACACCCGGCCGCCACAGCCATCACCGGCATGCTCAATGCGGATATCGGTACTGTCATCCTGTACGGCCTGATCGTTGGCCTGCCGACCGCTATCATCGCGGGCCCGGTGTGGGTTCGCTTCACCTGTAACCGTGAAGCCGGCGAATCCCAGCAGGCCTTCCTGTCTGCGCGCACGGTGGCTCAAGCAGAAGAGCAGGCAATGCCCGCGTTCGGCATCACACTCACCACTGTACTGCTGCCACTGGTGTTGATGGTCGGCAAAACGTTGGCCGTCACGGTCCTGGACAAGGGCTCTGCGCTGTACGAGTGGGTGGCCTTCCTGGGCAGCCCACTGATTGCCCTGACGCTGTCGGTGGTGTTCGCCTACTGGGCACTGGGCTTGCGCCGCGGCCTGGATATGGCAGACCTGCTGAGCCTGACCCAGCGCTGTTTCCCTCCCCTGGCCGGCATTCTGCTGATCATCGGTGCAGGCGGTGCCTTCAATGACATGCTCGTGGGCAGCGGCATCGGCAAGGCACTGGCCGATGTGCTGAACCAGACGCAGCTCAACCCGATCATCCTCGCCTGGTTGATCGCCGGGATCATGCACTTTGCCGTCGGCTCGGCCACCGTCGCGATGATCAGCGCGGCCGGCATGGTAATGCCAATCCTTGGCCAGCACCCGGAATACAACCGGGAAATCCTGGTGATCGCCATCGGCGCCGGCGCCATCGGCTGGACCCACATCACCGACTCGGCGTTCTGGGTGGTGAAGGAGTACCTGGGCCTTTCCCTGAGTGATGCACTGAAGAAGTTCACTGCCGCTACAGTGCTGGCCTCGGTAGTCGCCTTGTGCCTGACCCTGCTCCTTTCGAAGATTGTCTGATCTACTCTGCACATACCGCACTACAGGTGAAATCATGATTCACGGAAAAACCCTGGAAGCCTGGCAACAAAGCCACCCGATCATCGCCGAGCTGATGGCCCTGAAGCCAACCAGCTGGTTCAACCCTGGCATCGCCAAGGCTGCAGAAGCCCTGCACGACGTGGGCCTGACGGCGGCCGACGTGCAAGCGGCCAGCGCGCGGCTGCAGCGGTTCGCGCCTTACCTGGCCACCGTGTTCCCCGAGACGACAGCGGCCGGCGGGGTCATCGAGTCGCACATCACCCCGCTGCCACAGCTGCGCCAGCTGCTTGTCGAGGAGGGATCGCTGCAGAACGCAGGCAGCCTGTGGCTCAAGGCGGACAGCGACTTGCCTATCTCCGGCTCGATCAAAGCCCGGGGCGGCATCCATGAGGTGCTCAAGCACGCCGAGGACCTGGCCCTGGCTGCCGGCTTGATCACGCCAACGGATGACTACACCAAACTGGCGAGCGACCAGGCCCGCGCATTCTTCAGCCAGTACAAGATCGCCGTGGGCTCGACCGGCAACCTGGGGCTGTCGATTGGCATCATGAGCGCCAAGCTGGGCTTCCAGGTGAGCGTGCACATGTCGTCTGACGCCAGGCAATGGAAGAAGGACAAGCTGCGGGCCAACGGCGTCACGGTGGTCGAACACGCCTCCGACTACAGCGTGGCGGTCGAGCAAGGCCGCCAGCAGGCGGCATCCGACCCCAGCTGTTACTTTGTCGACGACGAAAACTCCCCGCAGCTGTTTCTCGGCTATGCCGTGGCCGCCGAACGGTTGGCGCGGCAATTCGACCAGGCGGGCATCCAGGTAAACGCAGATCATCCATTGTTCGTGTACCTGCCGTGCGGCGTAGGGGGCGGCCCAGGCGGTGTTGCGTTCGGGCTGAAACTGGTATTCGGCGATGCGGTGCATTGCATCTTTGCCGAGCCTACCCATTCCCCCTGCATGCTGCTGGGTGTCTATACCGGCCTGCACGATGAAACCAGCGTGCAGGACTTCGGCATCGACAACATCACCGCCGCCGACGGCCTGGCGGTCGGGCGCCCATCAGGGTTTGTCGGCAAAGCCATGCAGCGGCTGATCGATGGTTACTACACCGTGACCGACGAAGAACTGTACCGCTTGATGGTCATCGCCCATGAGCAGGACAAGGTCAAACTGGAACCCTCTGCCCTGGCCGGCGTACCCGGTATGCTGCGGGTGCTGCAAGCAGGCGAGTACCTGGCTCGCCAGGGCTTCACCCCAACCCAGCTGCAGCAGGCTACACACCTCGTCTGGGGGACGGGTGGCAGCATGGTGCCGGACGATGAGTTCAACGCCTATCTGGCGAAAGGGCGCAGCCTGCAGGCAAACGTGTGACCGCAATCAGCTCACGGCGCAGGAAGGATTGATCAATGAAAAAGCCCGGCGGCGGCGCCGTGAAACTCAATGGCTCGCACCTGGGCAGCCTGCATGTCTTTCTGGTGGCGGCACGCCACTTGAGCTTCTCGCGCGCCGCCGATGAGCTGTGCCTGACGGCCAGTGCCGTGAGTCACCGCATCAATCGCCTGGAAGATGAGCTGGCGCTCAAGCTGTTCCACCGCATGCCGCGCAAGGTCAGCCTCACCGAAGACGGCGAGCGCCTGTTCGCGGTCATGCAACGGACCATGGATGAGTTAAGCGAGGCCGTGCAGGAACGTGCTCACGCCGAAATCGCCGGCCAGTTGACGTTGTATGTGCGCCCGTCAGTCGCACAATGCTGGCTGGTGCCGCGGCTGGCGCAGTTCACCGCCCGCTACCCTGATATCCAGCTGGATATCAGGGTGGGCAACGAGAGCATCGATTACCGCACCCGCAAGATCGACCTGGTCCTGTGTTATTCGGATGGCCATCACCCGGGGTTGCAGAGCATCCACTTGATGGACGAGCGGATCGCCCCGGTGTGCTCCCCCCGTTACGCAGAAACCCATGCATTGACCGGTGACCTGCACCCGCTGGATCATTGCACCGCCTTGCATGACGTAGCGGCCTGGGACAACGCTGCATTCGATGCTGAATGGCAGCTCTGGGCCAACACCACAGGTGCGGGTATCAGCCTCCCGCGCCGATTCCTCACATTCGATCGCTCCGATCTGTGCACACTCGCGGCGCTGAACCACTCAGGCATCGCCATCGGCCGGGAACAACTGGTCAGGGAACGCATTGCACAGGGTGAACTGGTCCTGCCGTTCGGTGGGTTCGTCAACACCCCCAACCATGGTTATTACCTGGTCTACCCGCACCATGACCCGATGCCCAAACGCCTGCAGGTGTTGATCGACTGGCTCGTGGAATGTGCCCACTCATCCAGTGCAAGTCATTGAGCGACTCAACCTGTTCAGCAGATCAGCCAGCGCGTCAACGGATCTCAGCGTTCGCTGGGCGGGGCCGCATCAAGGCCTACCCCAGTAACTGGCTCAGCACCGCCCGTAACTTGCCCGGTTTGACCGGTTTGTTCAGCAACGGCGCGCCAAGTTTCTGCAATGATCGCCGGCACTGGTCACTGCGGTCCGCGGTGATGATCACGGCAGGAATGGGACTGGCAAAGTGTTCGCGCAAGTGCCTGACCACCTCACATCCGACCACGCCGTGGTCCAGGTGAAAATCCGCCAGGATCAGTTCCGGTGCCTGCCCCTGCAGCGCCAGCAAAGCCGCCTCCTGATCGGTGGCGGTGACAACCTCGCAGCCCCACTGCCCAAGCAGGGCACCCATGCTCTGGAGAATGCTCACTTCGTTATCCAGCACCAACAAGCGGCGGCCCGGCAATGGATTGCCGGCACTTGGCTGCAGCAATGCCTGGTGAACAGCCTGCGGCAGCTGCTCGCCAATCGGCACCTCGATGCTGAACACCGAGCCACGCCCTGGCCACGACCGCACTTCGATCCGGTAACCGAGTATCTTGGCGATCCGCTCGACGATGGCCAGCCCCAGGCCAACGCCCTTGCGATCCGCTGCACGCCCCACATCCAGCTGATTGAACTCGAGGAATATGTCCTGCAGCCGGTCCTGCGCAATGCCCCGTCCGGTATCCCACACCTCCAGCCGCACATGACCACCGCGGCGCCTCGCCCCGAGCAGGATCCGCCCCTCCTCGGTATAGCGGCAAGCGTTGCTGAGGAAGTTGCGCAGGATGCGTGTGAGCAACCGCAGGTCAGTGCTGATGGCGTAGTCGGCTATGCGTGCGTGCAGCTTCAGGCCCGCCGCCTCGGCCACCGGGCTGAACTCCGAGACCAGCGGCGTGAACAGCTCGTCCAGGCGGTACACGGCCACATCCGGCTTTACCGCCGCCTGGTCGAGCCGGGAAATGTCCAGCAGGTCGGTCAGCAGGTCTTCCGCGCCCTCCAGGGCCTGGTGGGTACGTTCCACCAGCACATGCTCGGCCTCTGGCAATGGCCGCTCGCGCAAGGTCGAAATCAGCAAGCGCGCGGCGTTCAACGGTTGCAGCAGGTCATGGCTGGCGGCGGCGAGGTATTTGTCCTTGCTGCGGTTGGCGGCTTCGGCGGCATCACGCGCCTCCAGCAACTCATCGGTACGCGCTGCGACCCGTTGCTCCAGTTCGTCATTGAGCTGCTGCAGGCGCTGCTGGGCCAGCTTGCGTTCGGTAATGTCGGCGACGAACCCCTCCACCAGCCCTTCATGGCCGGGTTTGAGCAGCAGGTTCATCAGTACATCGAGATGGCTGCCGTCCTTGCGCCGCAGACGGGTTTCGTAGCCGTGCAGGCTGTGCTCACGGGCGAGTACCGCGGTAATGGCCTGCAACTCCTCGGCACCGCCATCAAACAGGTTGGCGGCCAGGTCAGTCAGGGAAAAAAGCACCGCTTGCGGGTCGTCATAGCCGAGCATGCGCGCCAGCGCCGGGTTTGCGGCGCGCATGCCGTCCTGAAGGCTGGCCTGGAAAATACCGTGCACGGCGTTTTCGAACAGCCATTTGTAACGGTTGCGTTCGGCTTCCAGTTCGTCCAGGCGGGCGGACAGCTCTGGGTAATGGCTTTTGCGCGCCGAGTGGTCACCCAGCCCCAGCAGCCCGGCCAACGCCCGCTGCTGCTCGTCAGAGGGCCTCGCCATAGACCACCTCGACATCACGCTGGCTGGACGCACGGGGGTTGGTGAGGATGCACGGGTCGTCCATCGCGTGTTGCGACAGGAACGGGATATCGGACGTGCGCACCCCGTGCAGGCCCAGGGTTTCATGGAAGCCGATGGCACGCTTCAGGGCAATCAGGTGCTCCACCAGCCGCCCGCAGATCTGCCGGTGATTGAGACCGCGGCAGTCGATACCGAACACCTCGGCGATCACCTTGAAACGCTCCGGCGCCGAGCTGTAGTTGAACGCCACCACGTGCTCCACCAGCACCGCGTTGCACAAGCCATGGGGCAAGTCGAGGAAGCCACCCAGGCTGTGCGACATGGCGTGCACTGCGCCCAGGATCGCATTGGAGAACGCCAGCCCCGCCTGCATGCTGCCGAGCATGATCTTCTCGCGCAGTGCAATATCGGTGGGGTTGGCGATCATCTCCACCAGGTTGCCATTGATCAGGCGCATGGCTTCCAGCGCATGGGGGTCGGTCAGCGGTCCGTGGCCGGTAGACACGAAGGCCTCGATGGCATGCACCAACGCATCGATGCCGGTGCAGGCCGACAGGAACGGGTCCATGCTCAGGGTAGTCTGCGGGTCGATCAGCGACACGTCCGGCACCACCGCCTTGCTGACGATGGAGAACTTCATGCGTTCCTGCTGGTTGGAAATGATCACGAACTGCGACACGTCCGCCGAGGTGCCGGCGGTGGTCGGGATCAGGATCAGCGGCGGGCTGGGCACGCGGATCATGTCCACGCCTTCGAATTCGAGGATGCTGCGCCCATGGGCCACCACGATACCGATGGCCTTGCCGCAATCCATCGGGCTGCCGCCACCGACGGCGACGATCACATCACAGTGGTTCTGCCGATAGATCTCGGCGCCGAGCATCACCTCCTCGACCCGCGGGTTGGGTGATACCGCTGTGTACAGGCAGTAGTCGATTCCCTGGGCCTGCAGGCTGGCCTCCACATCCGCCACCCAGCCGGCGGCGATCACGCCAGGGTCGCTGACCACCAGTACCTTGCGCGCACCGAAGGTTTTGGCGTAATTGGCCACATTGTGCCGGCAGCCGGCACCAAAGATGATTTCAGGCGATACGAACTTGCGAAGGGGGCTGAAACTCTGGCTCATCGGTAAGCCTGTTCTTATTGTTCTGGAAGATAACCGCCAGCGTAAAGCATCCCACCACGAAAGCAACCAGACCAAAGCGGGGCTACCGGTCATTCTATCCAGGATTTGGCGCGGGCCACCTCCAGAAACGCCAGTACGTCCTCTTCGAGCCCCGGTACATCGGGGAAGCGTTGTGCCAGGCGGTCGATGACCGTTGCCACGGTACTGTGGCCGTCCAGCAGCTCCAGGACCCAGCCGGCACTGGCATTGAGCTCGATGATGCCCCCAGCGTACAACAGCACGTGGCAAGCCTTCCGTGGCTCCCAGTCCAGGCGCAAGCCTCGCCCCAAGGCAAGGGCCTGCTGGCGATCAATCAGGTTCACAGGCACATGCTCCAGGAGGATCCGGCCACCGTGGCGATGGCCGGGCCGTCATCAACGGTTGGCGAAATACATCGTCACTTCGAAGCCAATGCGCAGGTCGGTATAGGCGGGTTTAGTCCACATAGGGCAAGTCCTCTTCTTGTGCCGGAGGATTCCGGTAGAAGCATTAATGCACGGGGGCGGAGCGGACCGAATGCTACTTTGGAACGAGCTGGCGGGGTGCGTTGGTACGGGTAGGCCGTTACGTGTGCGGGCCTCTTCGCGGGCAAACCCGCGCCCACAGGTTCTGCACCGGTTCTGGAACCAGCGGTGAACCTGTGGGAGCGGGCGAGCCCGCGAAGGGCCGCGACGCGGTTTAGAAGAAGCCCAGCGGATTGATGTCGTAGCTCACCAGCAGGTTCTTGGTCTGCTGATAATGGTCAAGCATCATCTTGTGGGTCTCACGGCCAACACCGGACTTCTTGTACCCCCCGAACGCCGCATGCGCCGGGTACAGGTGGTAGCAGTTGGTCCACACTCGCCCGGCCTTGATCCCGCGGCCCATGCGGTATGCACGGTTGATGTCGCGGGTCCACAGGCCGGCGCCCAGGCCGAATTCACTGTCGTTGGCGATCGCCAGTGCTTCGGCTTCGTCCTTGAAGGTGGTCACGCCCACCACCGGCCCGAAGATTTCTTCCTGGAACACGCGCATCTTGTTGTTGCCCTTGAGCAGGGTTGGCTGAATGTAGTAGCCGCTGGCCAGGTCACCCTGCAGGCGCTCGGCACCACCGCCGGTGAGCAGCTGCGCACCCTCCTCCCGGGCAATCTCCAGGTACGAAAGGATCTTGTCGTACTGTTGCTCGGACGCCTGGGCACCCACCATGGTTTCGGTATCCAGCGGGTTGCCGCGGGTGATCTTGGCGATCTTCTTCATCACCTCGGCCATGAACGGTTCGTAGATCGACTCCTGGATCAGCGCCCGTGACGGGCAGGTGCACACCTCGCCCTGGTTGAAGAACGCCAGCACCAGGCCTTCGGCAGCCTTCTCGATGAATGCCGGCTCGGCCTGCATGATGTCTTCGAAGAAAATGTTCGGCGACTTGCCACCCAGTTCGACGGTGGACGGGATGATGTTCTCGGCCGCGCACTTCATGATGTGCGAGCCCACCGGAGTGGACCCGGTAAAAGCGATCTTGGCAATGCGCTTGCTGGTGGCCAGCGCCTCGCCGGCCTCACGGCCAAAGCCCTGGACGATGTTCAGTACGCCTGCCGGCAACAGGTCGGCGATCAGTTCGGCAAAGACGGTAATCGACAGCGGCGTCTGCTCAGCGGGCTTGAGCACCACGCAGTTGCCAGCGGCCAAGGCCGGGGCGAGCTTCCATGCGGCCATCAGCAGCGGGAAGTTCCACGGGATGATCTGCCCCACCACGCCCAGCGGCTCGTGGATGTGATAAGCCACGGTGCCTTCGTTGATCTCGCCTACGCCACCCTCCTGGGCGCGGATGCAACCGGCAAAATAGCGGAAGTGGTCCGCTGCCAGCGGCACGTCGGCATTCAAGGTTTCGCGTATGGCCTTGCCGTTGTCCCAGCTTTCGGTAACCGCCAGCACTTCCAGGTTCTGTTCGATGCGGTCGGCAATTTTCAGCAGTACCCGCGCACGGTCTTGCACCGAGGTCTTGCCCCAGGCTTCGGCGGCGGCATGCGCGGCGTCCAGGGCGCGCTCGACGTCCTGGGCTGTGGAGCGCGGGAATTCGGCAATCGGCTGGCCATTGACCGGCGAGCTGTTGGTGAAGTACTGGCCAGCCAACGGCTGCACGAACTCGCCACCGATGAAGTTGCCATAACGGGGTTTGAAGGATACGACGGCGCCTGGAGTTCCGGGTTGTGCGTAGATCATGCTGAGCCTCTGCGGGTCGGTGCCTGTCCCACGACAGGCGATGCACCGATGGTAACAAGCCCGCGTGCCGGGCGAATGCATCGTTGGCAGCGGGGCTCTCGTCATTTGGTAGCAGGCTCTGTACGAAAAGTCTTGAGACGCAGGTCAGGCAAGGCGAAAACAGCCGAGGAACGGCCGGGGTCGCGCCCGACTGTACTGGAGTACATGAGCACTCCGAGGCGGTTTTCAACGCAGCATGAACAAGTATCAAGGCTTTTCGTCAGAGCCTAGGGCCGCTTGCTACCGATCAGCGGCAGCAAGCGGCAGTAGGCAGGCGTTATGGCTTGGCGCTTGCCGTTTGCTGCAACTGCTTGGGCAACTTGAAGGTCCAGAGCATGCCGCCCTGGTTGAAGTCCTTGACCCGTTTGGCCACTTCGCCGCCCCACAGCGGCACCGCGCCGCCCCAGCCGGATACCACCGAAACGTATTGCTCGCCGTCCATTTCCCAGGTGACGGGCGAGCCGAGCACGCCTGAGCCGGTCTGGAATTCCCAGACCTTGTCGCCGGTCTTGGCGTTGAATGCCTGCAGGAAGCCCTCTGGCGTGCCCGTGAACACCAGATTGCCCTTGGTGGTCAGCACACCGCCCCACAGCGGCGCGTAGTTCTTGTGGCGCCACACTTCCTTGCCGCTGACCGGGTCGATGGCGCGCAGCACGCCGATGTAGTCTTCGTTTAGCGGCTTGATGGTGAAGCCGGCACCGAGGAACGCCGCGCCCTTCTTGTAGGCGATGCCTTCGTTCCAGATGTCCATGCCCCACTCGTTGGACGGCACGTAGAACAGCCCTGTGTCCTTGTTGTAGGCCATCGGCATCCAGTTCTTGGCGCCGAGGAAGGCCGGCGCGACGAACACCGAGCTGCCCTTGGCCTCGCTGCCGGGTGCGCCCGGGCGGCTGGCGTCGTTGTAGATCGGCCGGCCATCCTTGTCCAGGCCAGTGGCCCAGGTGATCTTGTCAACGAAGGGGAAGCCGCGGATGAACTTGCCGTTGGTGCGATCGAGCACGTAGAAGAAACCGTTGCGGTCGGCCGTGGCGGCAGCCTTGACCTCCTTGCCGCCGTCCTTGTAGTTGAACGAGATCAGCTCGTTGACGCCGTCGAAGTCCCAGCCGTCATGCGGCGTGCTCTGGAAGTGCCACTTGATGGTGCCGTCGTCCGGGTTCAGTGCCAGGCGTGAGGAGGAGTACAGGTTGTCACCGGGGCGCAGGTGCGAGTTCCACGGGGCCGGGTTACCGGTACCAAACAGGATCAGGTTGGTTTCCGGGTCGTAGTAACCACCCAGCCAAGGGGCGGCACCGCCGGTCTTCCACAGGTCGCCAGGCCAGGTCTTGCCCGCCTCACCGCCGGAAATACCGTTCTCGATCGCCTTGCCGTCCTTGTACACATAACCCATGTGCCCTTCCACGGTGGGGCGCATCCACAGCAGCTCGCCGTTCTCCGGGTTGTACGCCTGGATCTTGCCCACCACGCCGAACTCGCCGCCGGCAACGCCTGTGATCAGCTTGCCATTGACGATCATCGGCGCGGCGCTGATGGAGTAGCCTTCTTTGTGGTCGGCGACCTTCTTGCTCCAGACCACCTTGCCGGTGTCCTTGTTCAGAGCCACCAGCTTGGCGTCCAGCGTGCCGAAGAACACCAGGTTGCCGTACAGCGCGACGCCGCGGTTGATCACGTCGCAGCAGGGGCGGATGTCATCCGGCAGACGTGCATCGTATTGCCACAGTTTCTTGCCGGTGCGGGCGTCCACGGCGAACACCCGCGAGTAGGAGCCGGTCAGGTACATCACCCCGTCCTTGATCAGCGGCTGGGCCTGCTGGCCGCGCTGCTTCTCCCCGCCAAAGGAGAATGCCCAGACCGGGCGCAGTTCCTTGACGTTATTGACATTGAGCAGGTCCAGCGGGCTGTAGCGCTGGCCCTGGACGCCCAGGCCATTGGTCACGATCTGCTGCGGGTTCTTCGGGTCCTGGAGGATTTCTTCATTGCTGACAGCGGCGTGAGCGGCGCCGGCAAGCAGCATGGCGCTGAGCACCAGGCTCACGGCGAACAAGGGGCGACGTGGGGATCGGGTCATGACGGCTACCTTTGGTTTTTTTGTTGTGCCCGGGAAAATTTCCCGGTGTGTCGGGAATTCTTGGTCCCGACCCGATTGCCAACAATTGCTCGCAGTGCGGAGTTTTCTAGTTCCTTGGTAGGGGCCTGCGCGATGGATGGGTGCAGCCATAGAGCGCTGCGCGGGCGGTGCGGGGGCTCACAGGCACCGTAAATGTCATGGCAAGCGCTGCAACTGCTGGCGCTCGTAACGCGGGTACAGGTGGCTGACACTGCGGATCAGCTCATAACGCGTCAGGCTGATCCCGGCAAACCGTTCGGGAATGGGGCTGCGGATCATCTCGGCCATGTCGTCGCCGCGCGCCGCGCCATCACGCATCAGGCCATCGAGCCAGCCCAGGTAGTCACGCATCTGCACGAACGGCTGCGCATCACTGGCCAACGGGCCATGCCCGGGTACAAGCTGTTTCCAGGGCAGTGCCTGCAGGGTATCCAGGTCCTTGAGCCACACGTCCAGCCCCGGGCTGTTGGGCGTGGTCAGGGCGCGTTGGTAGAACACCAGGTCTCCGGCAAACAGCACGCCGGTCTTTTCATCGAAAATCGCCAGGTCGGCACCCGTATGCCCGCCCAGCCCCAGCAACCTCAGGCGGTGCCCACCCACCTCATGCACACCCGGCTGCAGCACCCGGGTCGGCAGCACCACCTCGGTACCGCGCATCCAGTCGCCGACCAGGCGATACATGTTTTCGGCCATGGCATCGCCCTGCTGGCGCAGCAGGTCGCGGGTGCCGGCCAGGGCACCGATCGGCACATCGGCAAAGGCTTGGTTGCCCAGCACATGGTCAGGATGATGATGGGTCAGCAGCACCTCCACTACCGGCTTGTCGGTGAGGGTGGAAATTGCCTTGCGCAATGCCTCGCCATAGCCCTTCGATGGCCCGCTGTCGATCACCACCACACCGCTGTCGGTCACGATGAACGCGGTGTTGACCACATTACCGCCATTGGCCTTGGCGAAATTGTCGGTGCTGCCTTCCAGCAACCAGGTGCCCTCGGCGATCTGCCGGGGGGTAAGCCGGTACGCCAGATCAGCCTGGGCCGGCAGCCCCAGGCACAGCAGCAACAGCAGGATCCAACGCATGACGGTGCCTCTGGTCAGGGTGAAATCAGACAACGCGCTCAGGGCAGCGCCGCCTCGAACTGGTTGCCGCTGTTGTCCCGCAACAGCAGCCGTGTTGGCCCAGGGCCCTGAATGTCAAAGCCCAGGTTGGGGTTTTCGCTGACCGCCGGGTACAGCTCCAGGCTGGCCAGGCGCTGGCCATCTGCACCTTGCAACTCGGCATGGTTGAGAAAGAATTCAGGAATGCCGCTGACCAGGCCGTTATCCATCGGGTGGGCCACCTGCAGGCGCAGGCGGCTACTGTCGCCACGCGGGTAGCGCCCGCCCAGTACCTCACCGAGGTGCTCCTCCCAGCCGGGCTGGGTGCGCACCACGCTGGGTGCGGTACAACCGCCGCCGGCAGCATCGATCAGGGTCGAACCGACGTGCCACAGGCCATCGCGTGTCAGTACGGCGGCGCGCAACGGTGTGGCCTGTTCGATGCGGATGCGGATCGACAACCAGGGCAACACACGCTCGCCGGGCTGAAAGTCGACGATGCGCGGCAGAGGGTTCAGTTCTGCCCAGGCGATAATCCGCACGACATCGCCCGTGAACGCCCGGGCGTCGATCTCCAGCGGTACCTGCCGTGCATCCTCGGCAAAGGGCGGCGCCAGAAGCTTCACACGGTCATCGAACACGAACGCCGCCTGCCCCAGCAACTGCTTGTGGTAGAAGTCCCACATCACAGAAGGCACCGGGTCTGTGTGGGTACCTTGTGTCGCAGCCTGGGCGGCCCAGGGCATCCAGCAAGCCAGCAGGAAAGTTGCTCGCCAGTTCATGGGCACTCCTATTGATACATCTCCGGGACCTCGTAACGCAGGCCGTAGGCGGCATACATCGCCTTGAGCCGGCCATCGCGAATCATCGCTTCCATGGCCTCCTCCACGGCATAAGCCAACTGCCGGTTGCTTTCATGCACGGCCATGCCGATTTCCCAGGCCTGTTTACCGAGGTTCGGGTAGGCGTTCTCTGCCAAGGCCAGTTGCGCATCGGCGGCCTGGTGCAGCTGCCAGTCAACCTCGCCGCGCATCGCCATCACAGCGTCTACCTGGCCGGCCTGCATCGCAGCAAATGCCTGCTGCACGCTGGGGTAATGGTGGGTCCTGGCGCTGAGCATGCCGTTGAACACCGACGTCAGGTAGAACGATGGCACGCTGTCCACCTCTACCCCGATAGGGTGCTGCTGGAATACCGCGACACTGGCCACCGAGGCCAGGCGACGGCGATCGTAGGCCACCTGCCAACGCTCCTGCTGATAGGGGCCGAACATCACCACCTGGGCGTTTTCCAGCTCCCCCAGCTCGTTGCGCCGCTGCGCGTAGGCGCGATCGTAAGGCACCCGCATCATCAGGTCGGCCAATTGCTGATGACGCAGCGGGCTGCCACGCCAGATGTAGTCGCGCAGGTCATCGTCGAGCTTGTCTCCGGGTGGCGCCCAGATCAGTTGCAGGCGTACCCCCAAGGCGGTGGCCAGGGCCTGCGCCAGCTCCACATCGACACCACGCGGCTGGCCGTGGTCCTGGAAACTGTAGGGGGCGAAATCCTTGTACACAGCCACCTTGAGCTCGCCGGCAGCGATGATCGCGTCATAGTTGCGCACCTGCGCCTGGGCCGCCGCGCAACACAGCAGCAGGCCACTCAACAGCACCGCCCACAGACGCATGGCCGTCACTCCTCGACGTGCACGCTGTCGAGGTAGGTGCGCACCGCCCACAGGGCTTCCTGGCTGAGGTAATCGGCCATCTTCGGCATGTACACGCGGCCGTCGCGAACCGCGCCGTGGCGTACCCGCTCGACGAACCATTCATCACCGGCATCACCCGCGTCGAGCATGCGCAAGTCAGGCGCGATACCACCCGACTTGGCCTCCAGGCCATGACAGGCAGCGCAGTTCTGGTTGTAGGCCGAGGCGCCGATTTCCACGGCCTTGTCGTGCTCGGGCGAGCTGCGGTACGGGTTGACCGCGGCCCAGCCGTCGCCGTCCAGGCTCACGCCAGTGTCCTTGATCGGGGTCAGGCCCTTGGTCTCCACTGCCTGGGGCACCACGTTGCCATGGGCCCAGGCTGTACCGGTCAGCACGGCTGCGGCCAGCAACCCAGCAGCAAGCAACCCAGCAGCAAGCAACACATTGCATTTTGTTGTCATTGTTATGCCCTCACCATTGCACACAAAGCCTCAACCACAGAGGCCGTGCCGCCATCTTAGAAACAGCCCGCGGGCGGCCGAATGCTGCTTTGGTGGCCGGGCCTTAATCCCTTGGTAGTAGGGCTTGTGGCGAAAGGCCAATTGAGGTGCCGTGCGGGAACTATTCCCGGCAAGGGCGGGACTTTTTCCGTATCCCGCGACAGCCGCTGCGCCCCACCCTGTGCTGGCCAAAACCTCCACTGGGAACTGCAACCATGACAATAAGATCGCTACCCGCCCTTTCCCCTCTGGCCCTGAGCGTGCGCGTCCTGCTGATGGCCGGTAGCCTGGCCCTGGGCAATGTGGCAACAGCGGCCAGCACACCCGCTGCACCTGCCGGCAAGAACGTCACCTGGGAAGACATCGCCAATGACCACCTGACCACCCGGGACGTGCTGCAGTACGGCATGGGCACCAATGCCCAGCGCTGGAGCCCGCTGGCCCAGGTCAATGACAAGAACGTGTTCAAGCTGACCCCGGCCTGGTCCTACTCCTTCGGCGACGAGAAGCAGCGCGGCCAGGAATCCCAGGCCATCGTCAGCGATGGCGTGGTCTACGTCACCGGCTCGTACTCGCGGGTATTCGCCCTTGATGCCAAGACCGGCAAACGCCTGTGGACCTACAACCACCGCCTGCCCGACAACATTCGTCCCTGCTGCGACGTGGTCAACCGCGGGGCGGCGATCTACGGTGACAAGATCTACTTCGGCACCCTCGACGCGCGTGTCATCGCCCTCGACAAGCGCACCGGCAAAGTGGTGTGGAACAAGAAGTTCGGCGACCACAGCGCCGGCTACACCATGACCGGTGCGCCAGTGCTGATCAAGGACAAGACCAGCGGCAAGGTGCTGTTGATCCACGGCAGCTCCGGCGATGAGTTCGGCGTGGTCGGCCAGCTGTTCGCGCGCGACCCGGACACCGGCGAAGAGGTGTGGATGCGGCCCTTCGTCGAGGGCCACATGGGCCGCCTGAACGGCAAGGACAGCACCCCGACCGGCGACGTCAAGGCGCCGTCCTGGCCAGACGACCCGACCACCGAAACCGGCAAGGTCGAAGCCTGGAGCCACGGCGGCGGCGCCCCTTGGCAAAGCGCCAGTTTCGACCCCGAAACCAACACCATCATTGTCGGCGCCGGCAATCCCGGCCCTTGGAATACCTGGGCGCGCACGTCGAAAGACGGCAACCCGCATGACTTCGACAGCCTGTACACCTCCGGCCAGGTCGGCGTCGACCCGAGCACCGGCGAGGTCAAATGGTTCTACCAGCACACCCCCAACGATGCCTGGGACTTCTCCGGCAACAACGAGCTGGTGCTGTTCGACTACAAGGACAAGAACGGCAACGTGGTCAAGGCCACCGCGCACGCCGACCGCAACGGCTTCTTCTATGTGGTCGACCGCAACAACGGCAAACTGCAGAACGCCTTCCCCTTCGTCGACAACATCACCTGGGCCAGCCATATCGACCTGAAGACCGGCCGCCCGGTGGAAAACCCCGGCCAACGCCCGGCCAAGCCGCTGCCGGGTGAAACCAAGGGCAAGCCGGTGGAAGTCTCGCCACCGTTCCTGGGCGGCAAGAACTGGAACCCCATGGCCTACAGCCAGGACACCGGGCTGTTCTACATCCCCGGCAACCAGTGGAAAGAGGAATACTGGACCGAGGAAGTGAACTACAAGAAGGGCTCGGCTTACCTGGGCATGGGCTTCCGGATCAAGCGCATGTACGACGACCATGTCGGCACGTTGCGCGCCATGGACCCGACCACCGGCAAGCTGGTCTGGGAGCACAAGGAACACCTGCCGTTATGGGCCGGTGTGTTGGCGACCAAGGGCAACCTGGTATTCACCGGCACCGGCGACGGCTTCTTCAAGGCCTTCGACGCCAAGACGGGCAAAGAGCTGTGGAAGTTCCAGACCGGCAGCGGCATCGTCTCGCCGCCCATCACCTGGGAACAGGACGGCGAGCAGTACATCGGCGTGACCGTGGGCTACGGCGGTGCGGTACCGCTGTGGGGCGGCGACATGGCCGAGCTGACCAAACCGGTGGCCCAGGGTGGTTCGTTCTGGGTGTTCAAGATCCCGAGCTGGGACAACAAGACTGCACAGCGTTGACCTGCAGCGGGGAGCGGCCTTCGCCCCTCCCCGTTTCTGCCCTTCTCCTGCCCAGAGGCTTTTGCCATGAATTACCTGCCCTTGACCTTGCTGCTGGCGCTATCCCCTGCCCTGGCAGTGAACGCCGACGACGCCGGCACCGATACCCCCTTGATCATCAACGGCTGCGTGATTGCCGAAGCCAGCCAGTGCCCGGGCGTCAACCTGCGCGGCGCCAACCTGGCCAACCAGGACCTGCGCAAGATGAACCTGGCCGGTGCCGACCTGCGCGATGCCGACCTGCGTCATGCTCAGCTGGACCTGGCAAATCTGGAAAAAGCCCGCCTGCAAGGTGCCAACCTGACCCGCGCCAGCCTGCAACAGAGCAATCTGCGCCTGGCTGACCTGAGCAACAGCAGGCTGGTGGCCATTCAAGGCTGGGGCTTGTTCGCCCAGGGCGCACAGTTTGAAAAGGCGGACCTGCGCGCAGCCTACCTGCAGTTCGCCAGGCTGTCCGGGGCAAAGCTGCAGCAGGCCAACTTGCAGGCGGCGGACCTGGAGATGGCCTGGTTGAGCAAGGCTGACCTGCAAGAGGCCAACCTGGGGGATGCCAACCTGCAGGAGGCCAAGTTTGGCCAGAGCAACCTGGCACGCGCCGATTTGCGCGGGGCGCGGCAGCATTACGGGAATTTTCAGGAGGCCAACATGGAGGGGTGCAAGGGGTGCCCTGAAACCTGGGACAAATGAGAGGTCTGTAGGCGCGGGTTCACCCGCGAAGGTCCGGGCCTGCTGGCCAATTTCCACCCGCCGTTCACCGTCGCAGCCGCCACCGTATTCGCGGGTAAACCCGCTCCTACACTCAGATCGGTGGTGGACACGCATCGGTGGTTGAACACATTCCGTCGTAGGCGCGGCTTCACCCGCGAAAGGGCCGGCCCTGCTGGCCAATTTCCACCCGCCGTTCACTGTGGCTGCCGCCACCGTATTCGCGGGTAAACCCGCTCCTACACACAGATCGGTGGTGGACACATGTCGGGGGTGGACTCATTACGTTGTGCTCGGTGGGCTGCGACGCAGCCCCAACAGGTGCAATGAAATACCTCACCCCGCCACCCGCACCACCCCCAGATCAATCCCCAAATGCACAAGCTCGGCATGCGAGCTGACCTGCAACTTGCTCTTGAGCAAGGTCAGGTGGTTGGACACGGTCTTGGCACTGATACACAACTGCTCGGCAATCACCCGCGCCGGGGTTCCCTTGGCCAGCATCGTGAATATCTCCAGTTCGCGCTGGGTCATGCGCTGCAACCGCGGGTCACTGGTACTTTGCTGTGACAGGCAAGCCAGCTGGGTGGCCAGGGGCTGCTCGATGTAGGCATGCCCAGCCAACACCCGCTGCACCGCCTCGATCAGCACCTCGGGCGCCGAGTTCTTGGTCAGGTAGCCCGAAGCCCCCGCATCCAGCGCCTGGCGCACCAGCGGCAGCTCGTCGTGCATGCTGAAAAACAGCACCCGCAACTGCGGCAGGCGCTGGCGCAGGCGGCGAGTGGTTTCCAGGCCACTGATACCAGGCAGGCCAAAATCCATGATCACCAGGTTGGGCACCTGCTCCTGTACCCTGGCCAGCGCCTCTTCACCACTGGCGGCCTCACGCACCTGCACCAATGGCAGCACCGCCCGCAGCAAGCTGGCGTAGCCCTGGCGCACCACGGCGTGGTCATCGACCAACACGATATTCATCACACCTCCTCGGGAATGTTAAGGGCCAGCGCCCAGCCACCGCCCGGGCGGCTGAAAATGCGTAACTCCCCTCCAAGGCTGCGGGCGCGCTCGGCCATCGAGTGCAGGCCTACCCCTGGGCGCTGGGGCTGGTGGGCGCCGCAGCCGTTGTCGCGAATGAACAGGCGCAAGCCCTTGGGACTGCGCTGCAGGCGCACCCGCACCTGGCTGGCACCGGCATGCCGGGCGACGTTGGTCAACGCCTCCTGCAGCAAGCGGTACAAATGCGTTCTGCTCGGCCCAGTCAGCGCCGGCAAGTGCTCGCCAACCCGCAACCGGCATTCGATGCCCTGGGTGGCCTGCCACTGGCTCACCAACAGTCCGAAGGCCTCGGCCAGCGGCATGTAGTGCAGCGCCACCGGATACAGGTTGTGCACCAGCGCGCGAAAACCTTGCTGCAGGCGCTCGCAGTTGAGTTCAAGGGCCTGCACCGTCTGGGTCACCACTTCTGGCTCCTCGGCCACCATACGCAGCAGGCATAGCTGGGCACGCATGCCTGCCAGGTATTGCCCCAGATCATCGTGCAGGGTCTGCGCCAGCTGGGTACGCTCCTGCTCCTGCACCGCCAGCAGGGCCTGGGTCAGCTGGGCATTGTCGGCCTGGGCCTGCTCCAGGGTTGCAGCCATGCGGTTGAAGTGTTTGGCCAACTGGCGCACTTCCGGCAGGCCGGCCTCGCGCAGGCGTGCCGTCAATTGCCCGCCTGAGACCTGGTGCAAGGCCCCCAGCAGCTCATCCAGCAGGCCCATGGCCCGCCGTACCGCCCAGCGGATGGTCAACAAGCTCAGCAACAACGCCAGGCCACAAACGCCAAGCAGTTGTTGCAGGGAGTCCCAGACTTCATCGATTTCATCCCGCGCATCCACGGCAATCAACACGCGGCGGCCATCACTCAAGTCCAGCAGCCGGCTGCTGTGGTAGCGCTCGCCGAACAACTGGCGGCCGAGCCAGGCATCGATACCGGCCTCTTGCGGCAGCCTTGGCACCTCACCCGCTGCCAGCCAATGCACCCGCACATGGCGCAGGCTCTTGGTCAAGCCGGGCTGCAGGTTTGCCGGGTCGCGTTCGGCGGTGTCGCCCAGGTATGCCACCACGGCTTCGGCTGACTGCAACTCACGTTCGACGTCGGCCACCGCCTGATGCAACAGCACCCCGGCACAAGCCAGCGTCACCAAGACGAAGCACAACGTGACCCAGAGGTTGACTCGCCACAGGGCCGACAAGTTGACAAGGCGCACAAGCGGTTCTCCTCAGGCCGTTGTGGACCATCGTAAAACTGCGGCCCCCGCACTGAATTACTACCTTGGTACCGGCCGAGCGCTACTTTCTGCATATTCCCCCCTCCCGGCGGGCTTCCTATGCTGGCGCCATCTGCCGTGGAGTGTGTTATGCGCCAGCCTGCCCACCTTGCCTTGACCTGCCTGCTGGCCTTGGCCGCAACGCTGGCTACGCCCCTGGCGCCCGCCGCTCAGGGCCAGGCCGCAGCCCAGCTGCAGATACACATCGGCTACCTGGGCTATCGCCCCGCCGCTGGCCCGCTGCTGTCCAATGTCATCCCCGAACCCGGCGATGCCGGGTTCCAAGGTGCCGAACTGGCCATTGTCGACAGCAACAGCACCGGGCGCTTCCTGAAGCAGCAGTTTCAGCTGACCAGCGCCAATGTCGACAGCCCCGAGGCCCTGCTGCAAGCCGCCAGGGCCCAGCATGAACAAGGCCTGCGCCTGTTCGTGGTTAATGCCCCGGCCGCCAGCCTGCGTGCGCTGTCTGCCGCCCTGCCCGACAGCCTGTTGTTCAACGCCGGCAGCCCCGACGACAGCCTGCGCAGCAGCCAGTGCCTGGGCAATGTCCTGCACAGCCTGCCGAGCCGGGCCATGCTGGCCGACGCCTTGGCGCAGTTCCTGGTGCTGCGCAAATGGCAACGGGCATTGCTGGTGGTCGGCCAGACCCCGGACGACCAGGCTTACGCCGCTGCCCTACGCCGGTCTATGAAGCGCTTTGGCGTGCAACTGGTCGCGGAAAAAACCTGGACCTTCGACAACGACCAGCGCCGCAGCGCCCAGGCCGACATGCCGCTGTTCACCCAGACTGCCGAGTACGACGTGGTGCTGGTGGCAGACGAGCGCGGTGACTTCGGGGAGTACCTGCCCTACCAGACGTGGTATCCACGCCCGGTGGCCGGGACCCAGGGCCTGACCCCCACGGGCTGGCACAAGACGGTGGAAACCTTTGGGGCGGCGCAGTTGCAAAAACGCTTCGAGGCCCAGGCCGGGCGCTGGATGAATGACCGTGACTTCGCCGCCTGGATGGCTGTGCGCAGTGTCGCCAGTGCAGCCAGCAAGCTGCGCCTGGCCGAACCTCGCGCGCTGCAGCAACTGCTGCTCAGCGAGCAGTTGCCGCTGGACGGCTTCAAGGGGCGCAAGCTCAGTTACCGCCCGTGGAACGGCGAACTGCGCCAGCCGATCCCGTTGGTTCAGCCCCGCGCCCTGGTCAGCACCTCGCCGCAGGAGGGCTTCCTGCATCCCTTCAACGAAATGGACAGCCTGGGCTATGACAAGCCCGAAGTGACGTGTAGCTACCCCTGACCCGACAACCACAACAATAAGGAATCCGCCATGCGCCGCCCCCTCTTCCACCGGGCCCTGCTTTACCCCAGCCTGCTGTCGGGCGCCCTGGCGCTGGCCAGCAGTCACGCCATGGCTGCCACCGCCTGGGTCTCCAACGAGAAGGACAACAGCCTCAGCCTGATCGACCTGCAAACGCTGGAAGTCACCGAAACCCTGCCGGTGGGCCAGCGCCCGCGTGGCTTGCTGCTGTCACACGACAACAAGCTGCTGTACATCTGCGCCAGCGATTCGGACCGGGTGCAGGTGATGGACGTGGCCACCCGCAAGATCATCAAGGAGCTGCCTTCCGGCAAGGACCCCGAGCAGTTCGCCCTGCACCCCAACGACCGCTGGCTGTATGTGTCCAACGAGGACGATGCGCTGGTGACGGTGATCGACACCGTCACCGACAAGGTGCTCGGGCAGATCGAAGTCGGCATCGAACCCGAAGGCATGGCGGTCAGCCCCGACGGCAAGTGGGCGGTCAACACCAGCGAAACCACCAACATGCTGCACTGGATCGACACCAGCACCCAGACCCTGGCCGACAGCACGCTGGTCGACCAGCGCCCGCGCTTCGTCGAGTTCAGCAAAGACGGTTCGCGCCTGTGGGCCTCGGCAGAAATCGGCGGCACGGTGACCATACTTGACGTGGCCACGCGCCAGGTGCTGAAAACCCTGAATTTCCAGATCAAGGGCGTGCACCCGGACAAAGTCCAGCCAGTGGGCATCAAGCTCACCGCCGATGGCAAGTACGCCTTCGTCGCCTTGGGCCCGGCCAACCACGTGGCGGTGATCGATGCCAAGACCTTTGATGTGCTCGACTACCTGCTGGTCGGGCGGCGGGTCTGGCAGCTGGCATTCACCCCGGATCAGAGCCAGTTGCTGGCCACCAACGGTGTCAGCGGTGACGTTTCGGTCATCGATGCGAAGCAGCTCAAAGTGCTCAAGTCGGTGAAGGTCGGGCGCTACCCCTGGGGCGTGGTGGTGACACCATGAATGCCCTCGACGTCAGTGACGTGAGCTTTGCCTATGGCCAGCGCGAGGCACTCCGGCAGGTCGGTTTCAGCCTGGCACCCGGGCGCTTCGCCGCATTGCTGGGCCCCAATGGTGCCGGCAAGTCGACCTTGATCGCCCTGCTCACGCGCCTGTACGACCTGCAGCATGGCGACATCCGCGTGTGCGGCTGCTCGCTACGCAACGCTGCACGCCCGGCCTTGCGCCAGCTGGGTGTGGTGTTTCAGCAAAGCACCCTGGACCTGGACCTGAGCGTTGAGCAGAACCTGCGCTACCACGCCGCCTTGCATGGCCTGTCGCGGCGCCAGAGCAACCTGCGGGTCGAAGCCGAACTGGCCCGCCAAGGCCTTGGCGAACGCCGGCGCGATCGTGTGCGTGAGCTGAACATCGGCCATCGGCGGCGGGTGGAAATTGCCCGCGCGCTGCTGCATGAACCGCGCCTGCTGCTGCTGGACGAAGCCAGCGTCGGCCTCGATCCGGCCAGCCGCCTGGCGCTTAACCAGCACCTGCGCCGGTTGTGCCGCGAGCAGCAGCTCAGTGTGCTGTGGGCCACTCACCTGCTGGACGAAGTGCAGCCCAGCGATGACCTGTTGATTCTGCATCAGGGGCGCCTGGTGGCCAGTGGCACGGCCGATGCGCTGAGCCTTGAGCACGGCGGCGACCTCGATAACGCCTTTGCCCGCTTGACCAACGCCCCCTCAGGAGCCAACGCCCGATGAACGCTTACTGGCAATGTTTCAACGGCATCATGCTGCGCGAATGGCTGCGCTTCGTGCTGCAGCGTACACGCCTGCTCAGCGCGCTGGTGCGCCCGCTGCTGTGGTTGCTGGTGTTCGCTGCCGGCTTTCGCGCAGCGCTGGGCATTGCCATCATCGAGCCCTACGACACTTACATCCCCTACGAGGTGTACATCATCCCCGGCCTGGCCTGCATGATTCTGCTGTTCAACGGCATGCAGGGCTCGCTGTCGATGGTCTACGACCGCGAGATGGGCAGCATGCGCGTGTTGCTGACCAGCCCGCTGCCACGCCCGTTCCTGCTAGGCAGCAAACTGCTGGCAACTTCGCTGATTTCCCTGCTGCAAGTCTATGCCTTCCTCGCCATCGCCTGGTTATACGGGGTACAGCCACCGGCTGCAGGCTTGCTGATGGCGCTGCCAGCGTTGCTGCTGGTGGCCTTCATGCTCAGTGCCCTGGGGCTATTGCTGTCGAACGCCATCCGCCAGCTGGAGAACTTTGCCGGGGTGATGAACTTCGTGATCTTCCCGCTGTTCTTCCTGTCGTCGGCGCTGTACCCGTTGTGGAAAATGCGCGAGGCCAGCCAGTGGTTGTACTGGCTGTGTGCTGTGAACCCGTTCACCCATGCCGTAGAGCTGGTGCGGTTTGCACTTTATGAGCGGTTGAACCTGCTGGCGCTGGCGGTGTGCCTGGGGTTGACCGCATTGTTCACCCTGCTGGCGATCCTCACCTTCAACCCCCAGCATGCAGCGCTGCGCAAGCCGCGCTGAAAACCTGGCGTGCAACGCGGATAGTGTGTGGGAGCGGCCTTGTGTCGCGATTGGGCCGCAAAGCGGCCCCTAGATTTCAGCTGCACCGCACACATTGCCGGGGCTGCTGCGCAGCCCTTTCGCGACACAAGGCCGCTCCCACACCTAGGGCGTCTCCATGCCTTCAGGCGCCCGGCCATCTACTACTTTAGTACTGCATTTACTGTCTATCGTCGCATTCACAAAGCACCGCCACTGGCATGTAATGAGTCCATAACAAAAAGGAAAAACCGCCATGCCACGTGCCCTGCCCCGGCTGCCACGCCCTTTGATGGCGGTACTTTCGCTGAGCCTGACGCTAGGTATCGCCCAGGCTGACACGGCGCCGCTGTTCTCCGCCGACGGCTATCGCACCACGCACTATCGCAGCCCGACCCCGCAACAGGTCGAAGGCGGCCAGGTCGTCGACACCGCCACTTTGCAAGGCCTGCTGGGCCAGACGCCCCGGCCGGTGCTGATCGACGTCTATCGCCGTCAATGGCTGCAAGGTCGCTTCATCGAAGACGAACCGCACAGCAACCTCCCCGGCAGCCTGTGGCTGGCCAACACCGGCGACGGCGAACTGAACCCGGCATGGCAGGACTACTTCGTGCGTAACCTGCAAAAAGCCACGGCCGGGCACCCGGACCAACCACTGGTCTTTTACTGCCGCTCCGATTGCTGGTTAAGCTGGAACGCGGTAAAACGCGCGAAAGCCTTGGGCTATAACAACCTGTATTGGTACCGCGACGGCCTGGATGCCTGGCAGCAAGCCAACCTGCCATTGCAGCCGGCACAACCGGTGCCGTTCCCCTGAAGTGCCTGCGTATGCGTGCCCCGCTCCATCCAATAAAAACAAGGTGAAAAGGCCATGTACAAAATTCTGATTGCCGACGATCACCCCCTGTTTCGCGAAGCCATCCACAACGTCATCAGCGATGGCTTCCAGGGCAGCGAGGTCATGGAGACCGCCGACCTTGAAAGCGCCCTGGCCCTGACCCAGGCGCATGACGACCTCGACCTGATCCTGCTCGACCTGAACATGCCCGGCATGCACGGCCTCAATGGCTTGATCACCCTGCGCAACGAGGCGCCGACCACGCCGGTGGTCATCGTTTCGGCCGAGCAGGAAAAACAGATCGTGCTGCAGGCCATTACCTACGGTGCCGTGGGTTTCATCACCAAGTCGTCGCCACGCTCACAGATGATCGAAGCGATCGAGCAGATCCTCAATGGCAATGTCTACCTGCCACCAGACATCATCCGCGCGCAGAAAAGCAGTACCAGCCGGCGCCATAACGATGCTCCGAGCTTCCCGCCGGAAATGCTCCAGGCCCTGACCCGCAAGCAACTGCTGGTGCTCGAGCGCATGACCAAAGGCGAATCGAACAAGCAGATCGCCTACACGCTGGACATCGCCGAAACCACCGTCAAGGCCCACGTTTCGGCGATCTTGCGCAAGCTCAATGTGCACAACCGGGTACAAGCCATCCTCAGTGCCGGCGATATCGATTTTGCTGATTATCTGCGCCGTTGACCTGTTCCGGCCGCTTCGCGGGTCAACCCGCGAAGCGGCCAACCGCTATGCCACGCCACTGGCCAGTAGATGGCTCATCGCCGTCTTGAGCTTCATCGGCCGTACGGGCTTGTGCATCAATGTGTGACCCAGCTCGCGGATCTGCTGCTTGAGATCATTGCTGTAGTTGGCAGTGATCATCAGCGCCGGTAGCGGCTGGGCACGGCGGGCATTGATCCGCGCTACGGCGTCGACACCATTGCAGTCGTTGTCCAGGTGGTAGTCGGCAATCAGCAGGTCGGCCTCGGCGTGGTAGTTGTCCACCTGGCGCGCCAGGTCTTCCTCCGACAGCGCAGTGACCACCCGGCAGCCCCAACCTTCCAGCAAGGTGCGCATGCCCGCGCAAATCGCCGCATCGTTATCCAGCACCCACACCCGCGCCCCACGCAGGCGTTCGAGCATCGGCTCGCAGATCACCTGGCTCGGCTGGGCCTTGGGTGCAGTGGCGCTCAGCGGCACCTCGACAGCGAACACCGAGCCTTTGCCCAGCCATGAACGCACGCGGATCCGGTGGCCGAGGATGCCGGCGATCTTCTCCACGATTGCCAGGCCCAGGCCCAGCCCACGGTCCTGGTCCGGGCGCTGCACATCACCCCGCTTGAACTCCAGGAACATGTCTTCCAGGTGTTCTTCGGCAATGCCGATGCCGCTGTCCCATACTTCAATCCGCACGCCACCGCGCTGGCGCCGGCACCCCAGCACCACGCGCCCGCTGCGGGTGTAGCGGATGGCATTGCTGAGCAGGTTGCGCAGGATGCGTGCCAGCAGCTGGATGTCACTGCGCACGACGGCTGAACACCCCACAAAATGCAGCTCTAACCCTTCGCTACGCGCCACCTGGGCGTATTCGGCAGCCAGGTTGTCCATCAGTTCGTGGAGGGCAAACGGGGCGACATCGGCCTTGATCACCCCGGCATCGAGCTTGGAAATATCCACCAGGGTGCCCAACAGGTTTTCCACATCCTCCAGCGAATTGCTGACATTTCGCACCAGGTGAGCAGCGTTTTGCGGCTCGTCGCGCTCGAGCAACGCACTGGTGAACAGCCGCGCCGCGTTCAGCGGTTGCAGCAGGTCATGGCTGACCGCAGCCAGGAACTTGGTTTTCGACAGGTTGGCCTGCTCGGCCTCGCGCTTGGCCTCGCGCAGACGCGACTCGGCCTGGCTGCGCTCTTCGATTTCGCGCAACAACTGGTCGTTGAGACTGGTCAGTTCGGCAGTGCGCTCGCGCACCCGTTGCTCCAGGTGCTGATACGCCTGGTGCAACGCCTGTGCGGTGTTACGGCGCTCGGTGATGTCGCGGATCAACACGAAGATACCCACCACTTCGCCACTGGCCAGGCGGTTCGGCACGTAGGAACGCAGCATGTAGCGTTCCTGGCCGTTGATATTGGTCTCGGCGAACTCGAACGTCACGCTCTCCCCCGCCAGTGCCCGCGCCACATAGCCTTCAAGGCGCTGGTAGTGCTGCTCGCTGTGGGCCTCGCGCAGGCTCTGGCCCAGCATCACACCATGCGGCCAGCAATACCACTCTTCGTAAACCTTGTTGGTGAATTCGTAGACCAGATCGGCGTTCAGGTAAGCGATCAGTGCCGGGACGTTGTCGGTAATCAGACGAATCTGGTGCTGGTGGGCCGTCTCGGCCCGCTGCCGGGCCTCGCTGAGCAGGCGGTTGACGGCCTTGAGCTCGGCCATGGCCTGGTTCAGCGCATCGGTGCGTTCGCGCACCTGCTCGGCCAGCACCACCGAATGCTGGAACGCGGCGTATGGATCGTTGCCCCGGGTCACGCCCGACTCGATGCGCTCGATCAGTGCGTCATTGATGCGCTGCAGCTTGTGGTTCTGGTGCTGCAGCCGGGTCAGCTCGGCCTGCAGTTCAGCGACCGACAGGAGGCCGGTTGCGGGCAATGGCGACCCCGGTGAAGGTCTGGTTGATGTGCATGCCATTGAACTGTTCTCCGTAGGTGTTGAAGCCGATCACCCGTTGCTCGCGCAGGAACGCGCCGACCGGCTCCAGGCCGTGATGGGCCTCCAGTTCCAGCCGCCGCAGGAAACAATCACAACCGATGGTCAGCAGCAATGGTCCGAGACGCTGGTGCAGGCCATCGAACAGCTGGTGCAGGTTCGGCAACAGCGGGCCCGGGGTCATGGCCGTGAGCACGATGCCGTTCTCCACCGCGCAGTAGAAGCTCAAGCTGAGGTCAGGATGCATTTGCTGGATCGCCCGCACGTAGTACTGATCATGAATGCGCACAGCCAGCGGGTGGGCGGCGAACACCCGGTGATCGAGCGCAGCCACGGGTACACCGATGTGGCGGGCATATTCCTCGGCCGCCGGCTCGGCATTCAGTTCGAAAACCCGGCGCTGGGCGCTGTCGGCACCGGTTACCACCAGCTTTTCCTGGCGCGGCAGGATGTGATGCGTGGTGAACACTTCGAAGTCGAGCCAGGTGTTGACCAGCACCACCACGGCGGCGCCGTTGTGGAATGCACCGCCGTAATACACATGGGTGCGGTTCAGGTAATTGTCGTCACCGGCCGAGCCGCCGAAGTGCGGGATATCCCCCAGGGCTGCGCTGAGTGCGGCAAGCACCATCTCCTCGCGGCTGGACAAGCCATCGAGCAGCGTGAGTGCAAAGCTGTGGCCCTTGATTGGCGCCAGGGTATTGCTGCGGCAGGTGCCGACCAGCCGCTCGACCATCTGCTGCGCGTCGATCAGGCTGAAGCGCTCCATCTCATCGATCAACGCGGTGGCGATCGAAAAGTGCCGGTGATCGAAGCCCACCGCCGTCACGCAATTGCGGCCGTAGCCCAGCGGGGTGATTTCACCGGCGCTGGTGCAGCCGACCAGGCGTATGCCGCCAAAGTCCTGTTCCAATGCTTCGCCCAAAGCCTGCAAGTCGTATTCGGCGGAGCAGAAGAACAGCACGAAACCCAGGTGCGGGTGCAGCAACTGCCGCGCCAGGTCCTGAGCGGCCAGCCGTGCGTCGGTAGCCTGAGACATGGCACTGACCACACCGTCGTTATGAGCCTGCTGCATCGTGGTCTCCGGCACGGGGTGGCTGAGTGATCAGTTTAAGGAGCGGGTGGCGGGTGACGAATGCTACTTGGGTAGCGGGTGGGCGGTTCCATGGGCGTAAAAGACCGCGTCATTCGGGGCCGCGTTGCGGCCCCGGCCACTTACCAGGTCAACACCGCGCCCACCGCAAAGGTATCGGTGTCTTCGTTCTGCGCACTGGTGTCATGCCCGTCGATGGAAAACTGGTTGTACTCGGCAACCAGTTTCAGGTTGTCGTTGATGTCATGGAACAGCGCCACACCCCGGGTCTCGTAGTCCGCGCCGCTGCCAACCGCACCGTTGCCATCGTCCTTGGTCTTGCCATAGGACAGCGCCACGCGGTTCTTGCCGAACTTGTACGAGCCCTGCAGCAGGTAGCCATCACTGTCGACATTGCGCAAAACCGGTTCGCCGGCATTGTTGGTGAAGAACGGGTTGATGCCTTTGGCCTGGAACCCCGAGCCGGTCAGCGACCAGCCGCCCATCTTTGCCTGCACCCCGTAACCCACCCCCTTGGAAGTGATCGTTTCTACCGTGGAGTCAGTATTGTCCGAGGTCTGGTAACTGCCGTTGACCCAGCTGTAGATCTGCGCGCCACCGAGGTCGAACTGGTAGGTGATCTCGCTCTCGGTGCGTGGGTTTTCCTGGTAGGCCTTTCCGGTCGGGCTGCTGTCGTTGGTGTCCACCGGGTCCATGATGCCCACCGCCACCCGTAGGCCCTCCATCACTGGCGTACGGTAGGTGATCTGTGAGGTAGGGAACGGGTATGGGTAACCGCTGCCAATGTTGCCGAACGACACCCCGCCGCCGTCCACCAGCCCCAGGGTGTCGCTGACCTGGCCATAGCCGGCCAGCAGTTCGTCGAGCAGGATGTTGGAACGGGCGAACAGCCCGAAGTCCTTGCCGATCAGCACCTCGCCCCACTCGGGGTTGGCCACCGTGCCATAGAACTGGCGCACGTCGATGGCGGTGTCGGTGCCGTTGGTTTCACTGTCGTTGATGGTTACCCAGAACGAGGCACGCGCGCCGAGCTTCAGGTCATCCACCTGCTTGCCCATGTTGAAGCCGAGGTAGTTGGGCAAGAAGCCCATCTTCACCCGCGACTGGCGGCGGTCAAACTGCTCGCCCTCACGGTCGACCTCGCTGTTGACGTAGAAGGCGTTGATATAGCCATCGGTGGAAAACGTCGTCTGATCCTTGTCGTACAGCATGATCTCGGCTTCGGCGACGCTGCTCAGGCCAAGCGCAGAAAAGCTGGCGATGGCGGCTGCGAGAAAACGAGGCGGCAGGTGCTTATTGTTGTTGTGCATGGCGCGCTCCAAACGGGGACGGGATGTCGGAGGCGATTATCAGAAGGGGGCAAACTGCCAGAAACGCTGCTTTGGCGTGGGGTGGCGAGTGCTTTGGGGCGGGAGGGTGTGGCCCGGTGATTTGGTCCTGGTACCTGCTTGGGTCCTGGTCCGAGACTTATGGCTCAGGCAGGAGTGGCAGGCGGGTATCAATACGATTGAATGAACCGGGGCCGCCTTGCGGCCCTTCGCGGGCTCGCCCGCTCCCACAATTTCAGGATCCACGACCCCTGTGGGAGCGGGCGAGCCCGCGAAGGGCTGCAAAGCAGCCCCAATTACATTGTCTGAGCGGAATCTCCTGGCTTCAGGAAGCCAGTGCCTGCGAACGCTGGCAAGCGGGCATTTCATAACGGTGCGGTTGCTGCCAGGCCAGCCGTGCCTGCACATCCACCACCGCGTCCTTCACCTTCTGCGCCCAGTGCTCATCCTTCGGGCACACCACCACCACGCGGAAACCGTGATCGACACCTTCCAGGCGCACACCTTCGGAATCATCTACGTGCAGATCGATATCAAAAGCCGAAGGCAGCTTGGAGGGTGAGTTTTCCAGCCCTCGCTGGGCCAGGATGTGCTGGTGCCGATCGCTGTTGACCACGCCATCGACATGAATGCCGTAAAGCATCAGCCAGCGGCGGATGTAAGCCGGGGTACGCCCCGAGGAGGTGTAGATCCAGATGCTGCAGCCCTGGCGGCGCAGGTCGCGGATCAGTTCGCGGGTGCCGCTGCGCAGGGGCTCACCCAGCCAGCGATGGACGAACCCCGGCAGCTTGCTGTCCTCGGCGGCGGCGTGTTCGGGCAGGCAGGCCAACGTGTCGTCGATATCGAACGAAATGCGTACCTGGCCACGCTTGAGCTTGCGCTCGATAGCTTGCCGCCCTCGTACGAACAGGGATGAACCTTGCATCAGCGGCTCCCCTCGCAGGCAGGCACGGGCGTGCCGTTCAGGAAGAACTTGCCGGGCTCAGGCGCCTTCGCTTCCAGGAACGCGGCGTACTTTTTCTTGATCTTGGGGAGTTCGTACAAAGCCTTGACACCGTGTTTGGCGGAGTTGCGTATGACCGAGGACGGGTTGAAGTAACCCTCGGCGTTGTCCAGCGACAGCACGAATGGCGGCAGACCGGCACGCATCAGCAAATAGCTGACAATAAGCGAACCCGTGCGATTGTTGCCTTCGATGAACAGCTGCGGCTTGCTGAGAATCCGTACATACACACCTGCTGCCCGCTTCCAGATGGAATCGCTGCGGTACGCGCAGTACCAGTTGTACAAATCCTTGATGCCACCTTCCACGTTGTTGAAAAAGTGCGCTTCGGTTGCCGCAAGGTGCGGGGCGAATTCCAGGCGACGGGCCGGATCGCTACCGCATAGCACGGTGGCATTGATTTCCAGCATCAGGTTCAGCTGTTGCAGGTCGAACAGGTCGATACCGCGAGCGACATAGTCGTCAATCAGCGCATAGCCTTCAACCACATTCAGCAGCACCTCGTCGGTAAACGGGTCCCGCGGCTCGGTGAAATGCTGGCTGAGTTCGGCAAAACGGCCCTGCACCTCGCGCAGTGCGCGCTCTACCGCTGACAGATCAAGACGACGCGTCGCTCGCATTGGTAATCCCGGGTAACACTTTAACGGAAGGTAACGCGGCCGGGTGTTGCAACCTTCCTGGCTGCAACACCCGCCCACCTTGGGCTTGCAGGGCTCAGCTGAACTTGCCGCTGATGTAGTCGCTGGTCAGCTGCTCGCGCGGGTTCTGGAAAATCTGCGCGGTTGGGCCCATCTCGACCAGGTAGCCGGTGCGCGTGCCCTGGGAAATATCCACCGAGAAGAACGCGGTGGTGTCGGCCACACGAATCGCCTGCTGCATGTTATGGGTCACCAGGGCGATGGTGTAGTCCTTTTTCAGCTCGACCATCAGCTCTTCCACGCGGCGGGTGGCAATCGGGTCGAGTGCCGAGCAGGGCTCGTCCAGCAAAAGCACTTCCGGCTCGGTGGCGATCGCACGGGCGATGCACAGGCGCTGCTGCTGGCCACCGGACAGCGACAGCCCGCTGACCTTGAGCTTGTCCTTCACTTCGTCCCACAGCGCGGCGCCTTGCAAGGCGTGCTTCACGCGATCGCCCAAGTCGCCTTTGTAGCGGTTCAGGCGCAGGCCGAAGGCCACATTGTCGAAGATGCTCATCGAGAACGGGTTGGGCTGCTGGAACACCATGCCGATATAGCGGCGCACTACAACAGGGTCGACGCCCTTGCCGTAGACATCCTGCCCAAGAAAGTGCACATGGCCTTCGAAGCGGAAGCCCTTCACCAAGTCATTCATACGGTTCAAGCTACGCAGCACGGTACTCTTGCCGCAGCCCGACGGGCCGATGAAACCGGTGATCTCGTTTTTCCTGATCGGCACATGGCTGTCACGCACGGCCATGAAGTTACCGTAGAAAATCTTGTCGAGCTTGCAGTCCATGACGATGGGGGCTTCGCTGACCAGGGGAGCGGCTCTTTGCGCAGTGGATACGTTCAAGTTGGATGCTCCCTTTCTCAATACTTGGGCTTGCCGAAGACTCGGCTCAGAATGTTGATTACCAGCACGATCATTACCAGCACCAGCGAGGCCGCCCAGGCGAGCTCAAGCTGGTTGTCGAACGGCATGCCGGAGAAGTTGTAGATAAGGACGGCGAGCGAGGCCGTAGGGTTCATGACCTCCAGGCTGCCGTCATGGTAGATCCAGTAGTTGCTGAACAACGCGGTGAACAGCAGTGGCGCGGTTTCGCCAGCGGCGCGGGCCACGGCCAGCATGACGCCGGTGAGGATGGCCGGCAGGCCGGTAGGCAGCACGATCTTCCAGATGACCTGGGCGCGGGTGCAACCCATGCCGTAGGCAGCGTCCTTCATGATCTTGGGCACCATCTTCATCGACTCTTCGGCGGTCAGCACCACGATCGGCAGCATCAGCACCGCCAGGGCCACGCCGCCTGCCGGTGCCGAGTAGGTACCGGTGGTCATCACCACCAGGGCGTAGGCGAACACCCCGGCCAGGATCGATGGCAGGCCAGTGAGCATCTTGGCGGCAAAGCGCGCAGCGTTGGCCAGCTTGCTGTCGGGGCCGAGCTCGGCCAGGAACACCGCTGCCAAAATACCGACCGGAACGGCGATGGCGGCGGCAATGCCGACCATCACGAAGGTACCGGCCATGGCGTTGCCGAAGCCGCCGCCCATTTCGAAACCGGTAGGTGGCAGTTCGGTGAACACTTCCAGGTTGAGCCGTGCGCCACCGCGGGTGATCAGCATGTACAGCACGGAAATCAGCGGCACGCTGGCCACCAGTGCCGCAAACCAGGCCAGCGTGGTCAGGATCAGGCTGCGCAGGGCACGGCCTTCCAGCTTGCGCTGCAGGCTGGGCAACGCGGCTACAGGGGTCGTCAGGTCAGTCATTGTTTGTTACCACGCTGGGCGTAGAGCATGATCATCGAGCCGAGAACGTTCACCAGCAGGGTGATGAACATCAGTACCAGTGCCGCGTACATCAGCACTTCGACCTCGTTCGGGCCGGCTTCCGGGAAGTTCAGCGCCAGCAGCGCCGCCAGGGTGTTGGCCGGTGCGAACAAGGACAGGGAAATGGTGTTGGCGTTGCCGACCAGCATGGCCAGCGCCATGGTTTCACCGAGTGCACGGCCCAGGCCCAGCACCAGCGAACCGAAGATGCCGGTAGCCGCCGAGGGCACCATCACCTTGAGGATGGCTTCCCAGTGGGTGGTACCCATGCCGTAGGCAGCCTGCTTGGTTTTCATCGGTACGCTGGTCAGCGCATCCTGGGAAACCGCAGCGATGGTCGGCAGGATCATGATCGCCAGCACCAGCGCCGCAGGCAGCAGGCCTGGGCCACTCAGGGAGGTGCCGAAAAACGGGATCCAGCCCAGCTCGCTGTTCAGCCAGGCGGTCAACGGGCGAATCGCCGGGATGACCACATAGATGCCCCACAGGCCGTACACCACGCTGGGGATGGCGGCGAGCAACTCGACGATGGTGCGAAACACCGCGGCAAGCTTGGCCGGAAGGAAATCCTGGGTCAGGAAAATGGCCATGCTGACGCCGAAGAAACCGGCGATCAACAGGGCGATCAAGGCGCTGTACAGCGTACCCCAGATCGCTGGCAGAATACCGTACTTGCCTTGGTTAACGTCCCAGACGCTGCCGAACAACACGTCAAAACCGTGCTTTTCAATGCCGGGCAGTGCCTTGCGGCCCACTTCGTAGACCAGCGCGAAGACCAGCGCCAGTACCAGCACCACGCCAATGCGCGCAAGCGCACGGAAGGTGCGATCGACCAGAAAGTCTTTCGCAGACGGTGGCTGGCACGCGGAGTCGGGGTTATCCGGTATGGCAAAAGGTGTGTTCATTGGCGAGTTCCGGGACAAGGGACAAACACCCCCGGCATGGCTTCATGCCGATACCGGGAGCGCCTGGGTATTACTGGATGTTGGCGGACGCTTTACGCACCTGGTCTACTACCGACGGCGGCAGCGGGATGTAACCCATCGAGTCGGCGATGGTCTGGCCTTTGGTCAGGCTGTACTCGACCATTTCACGCATGGCCTTGGCTTTTTCCGGGTTGCCGTTGTCCTTGCGGAAAATCATCCAGGTATAGGAAGTGATCGGGTAGGACTTGGCACCGTCCGGGTCAGGCAGCCAGGCCACCAGGTTTTCCGGCATGTTCACCGCAGCCAGTGCTTCGGCACCGCTCTCGGCATTCGGCACGACGTATTGGCCGGCCTTGTTCTGCAACATGGCGAAGTCGACCTTGGCCAGCTTGGCGAAGCCGTACTCGATGTAGCCGATGGCGCCCGGGGTCTGGCGGACGGTGGCGGTTACGCCGTCGTTCTTCGGCGACTTGATGAACTTGTCGGTGGCCGGCCAGTTGACGGTATTGCCTTCACCCAGCCCTTGCTTGAAGTCAGCGTTGATGGCCGACAGGTGCTTGGTGAAGACGGCAGTGGTGCCGCTGGAGTCGGCACGCACAACCACGGTGATCGGGGTGGCAGGCAGCTTCAGGTCTGGGTTGGCCGCCGCGATTTGCGGGTCGTTCCACTGGGTGATCTTGCCGAGGAAGATATTGGAGTAGACGTCGCGCGGCAGCTTCAGCCCTTTAGGGTTGCCCGGCAGGTTGTAAGCCAGGACGATTTCACCGGCGGTCATTGGCAGCAACTGCACGCCTTCGCCAACCTTGGCAATGTCTGCTTCGCTCATGGCCGAGTCGCTGGCGGCGAAGTCGACGGTCTTGTTCAGGAAGTCCTGAACGCCCGCGCCGCTGCCCTTGGACTGGTAATCGACGGTGACCCCAGCCGTGTTCTTGCTGAAGTCCTTGAACCAGGTCAGGTAGATCGGTGCAGGGAAGCTGGCGCCCGAACCGGTCAACCGAACGTTTTCTGCAGCAAAGGCTGCCGAGGTGGCGCAAAGGGAAACGGCAACGGCGAGTGCAGCAGACTTCATCAGGCGTTTCATCAAAATGTGCTCCATGTGATGGCCGGCACACTTTGCATCAGCTGTGTTACAACTTTGTGACTATTGAATGGCAGGCCGCGCGGTAGAGCTTATTGACTGTGCCATCAGGCGCCGAGCCGGAACCCTGGAACGGCTCCAGTCTCGACGCTAACGCTTGAATGTGTCGATAGACCATGCAATGCGGCACCGGGAACAGGAACCTGGCCCCTGCAGGCGATCAACCGATGCCGGCGAGACCTGTATCACCGGCATCCGCACAGCGGTTGCGGCATGCACATTCGAACTCAGCCTGGGCACGGGTGGAAAAGTTCAGGCTCAGACGCATCTTGTCCTGGGTGTCGTAGAGGTCGTAACCCTCCCCCAGTGCGGCAGGAAAGCCAAGCCGCCGAGGATAAGCCTCTTTCTTGAGTGGCACTGCGGGAACCACAACGAAGCGTGTCTGCATGATCATCCCCTTCGGCAGTGCTTAAGTATTAGTACTGCTATGTGAAAGCATCAAGATGACTCATGCAATATTTTGGTTCAGCCGCCTATTCTCGCGGTGATGAGTGAGCAGAATCCCAGCAGGCAAATGACCCCGATGCCATAGAACAACGTTCTCCAGGGCTGCAAACCCCGCAGGTAGGCCAGCGTGTGCAGGACCCTTGCAACCGTGAACACCACACTCAGCCACAGTACCGGTAGCGTGGCGGCTTCCAGCGCAACAGCCAGCCCGCCGAGGGCAAAGAACATGGGAATGTTCTCCAGGTCGTTGGCCCAAACCTTGGCAGCACGTATCACCTGCGGGCGTTCTGCGGCCTGGGCGATGCGCCTGAACACGGCAGCGTCCTCCGGGTTGGTGAACGCGACGAAGCGCAAGCGGTGATAGCCCTGATAGCAGGAAACCAGGAACATCTTGAGGAACAGCACCACCACACACAGCGCATAAACCTGCAAGGCACTGCTCATGGCTGGCGCCCCTCGGCAACGCCTCTGGTCACCAGGTACAGCAACGGCCCAAGCGAAACGAACACGACGGTCAGCAGCAGGTAAGGCAGCACCGCGATCCCGGCTCTGCCGCGCATGCGGTTGTCTCTCACCATCCAGCAACCGGCCAGCCCGGCCATCAGGTACAGGTCGATGACCACCTGGGCCGTGTCCGCCTGCGCCAGCAGTGCCAGCCCGAATGCCAGCAGCGATTGCTCGGCAATCAGCATGGTCCAGCCGGTATACAGCGAAAACAGCACCAGTATTGCCAGCGCGCAGATACGCAAGCCCATATAGCTCTCCTTGATAGGGTTTGCCGGCACAGTAGTGATAGGGTTGCTTGCACTCAATGACCCGTGAGGTCATGGACATTGCACTCAAGGACGATCAGGGCAACGCATGAATCAGCATCTGTTCCATCGCAGCACCCCTGCCCCGCACATCTCAGCGGGCCAGCATCTTCGCGAACTGCGCCGTCAGGCCAACCTCAGCCAGCTGGAACTGGCGCTGCTGACGGGGCTGTCGCAGCGTCATCTGAGCTGTGTGGAAACAGGACGCGCCAAGGCCAGCCCAGGCACGTTGCATGCCCTGCTCTCAGCCCTGGATGCGCCGCTGGAGCGGTGCAACGAAGTGTTCGTTGCTGCAGGATACGCGCCCCGCTACGCCGCCACGCCGCTCGATGCGCCTGAACTGGCCTTGGTGAATACTGCCATCGAGCATATTCTGCAGGTGAACAACCCCGCTCCGGCGATCGTCATCGATAGCCACTGGGACGTCATCGCCGCCAACGCCAGTACCGGGCTGCTGTTGGCGATGGCCGGTGTCAGCGCACAGCCGGCAACCGGCCTCAACCTGCTACAGACACTGCTGTGCCCCGGTGGCCTGGGTGATCACCTGGCCAACGCGCCGGAAATCCGCGCTGCAGCCTGGCAACGTGCATCCCGGGAGGCCGCAGGCAATCCGGCACTGGCAGCGCGCTTGCGCGACTTGCCGGCCCCGGCAAGCCCGTGCCAGATGACGACAGCCACCCCTCTGCTGCTGACCCGCGTGAACACCCCATATGGTGAGCTACGGTTCCTGTCCACGTTCACCACCTTTGGCATGCCGCAGGATGTCACCGTGCAGTCACTGCGCATCGAACACCTGATCCCCGCCGACCCTCAGACCCGGCAAAGAATGCAGGCAGCGTTCGAGCAATGGTCGGCCGTTACAGCGTAAACGTCAGGGTCTGGCCAAGGAACCTGGCGCTGACCTCGTGGCCTGTTTCATGCAGGTCGAACGGCTGGCACATGGCCCCGGTGGTCACGACATCCCCGGCCTTCAGGGTCTGGCCACGCTCGGCAGCGTGCGCGTACAGGTGAGCCAGCGACACCAGCGGGTCGGTGGCCGCATCGCCAGACAAGCCACCGGCGCGCCGTTGACCATCCACATGCACCTCGGTGGTTTCGGCCAGGTCAGCGAGCAACGGCACATTTATACCAGCGCCCAGGCTATTGCCGACCACCAATGCTTCAAACCCCACGTTGTCAGCCACAAAACTTGGCCAGCCGACAGCCTTGCGGTCGACAAAGCGCGAACGCACCACTTCAAAGGTGACGCACGTGGCGCGAATATCCTCACTCACCGGTACGCGCCCGGCTTGCGGAGGAATATCCCGGTCCAGCACGAAGGCAATTTCGCATTCGATGGTCACCGGCGTAACCGCTGGCAGCTTGATATGTGCGCCATCGGCATGGCAACGCCCCGCTTCCAGTTGGCCAATCAAGGGCCGCGACAACTTGCCTGCACGCATGCCAGCTGGGCTGCCGACGCCCAGCTTCCACCCGGCGCGCTGGCCTGCGGCAGCAGCAAACAACTGGTCCTGGCTGTCATAGCCTTGTTTCAACGTCTCGGGCTTGAGGCTGGCGGGCAGTTCCGTCAGCAGGTCACCGCTGCGCCAGTGTTGCAGTAGCAAGGCTGCAGTGCGTTGGTGTACGAAGAGCGAACGGTTCATCAAGACCTCATTGAGATAGGCGATGGCGGGCAACAGATGCTATGGCCTGAAATTGATAATGATAAATATATTGTCATGATGCCAATCATCACAAATTGTTATTGAACTGCCTGATGAAATCCGCCTGCAGGTGCATGCTCAGCGATCAGTGGAAACCGGCTGCTTCAACAACAACACATAAGCCATCGCAGCAACCGCGGCCACGGCGGCACTGATCAGGAATGCCGAAGCGAAGGACCCGGTCTGCTGAATGCTGAACCCGGTCACGATGGGCGCCACAGAGCCTGCCAGGTAGCCGCCGAAGTTCTGGATCGAGCCAAACGAGGCCACGCGCTGGCTATCGACCACGGTGTTGGCGATCATCCATGCGGTAGAGCTGGCCATGTTCACGCTGAACAGCGCACAACACAGCAGCGCCACGCTGAGCAGGAAGCCGCTACCGAACGACAGGGGAACGGTGAATGCGGCCGCCGCGAGCAACGCAGTCACTACAACCCGCTTACGGCTACCCAGCACACTGGCACCGTGCTTCACCAGGCGGTCGCAGATGCGGCCCGCGACAATGGTGCCCAACGCGCCGAACACATAGGCCAGCGAAACCACCCAGGCTGTCTGGTACAGGCTCAAGCCATGCTCGCGCTCGAAGTAGCCCGGCAGCCAGGTCAGGTGCAGCCATAGCATGTAGATCACCCCCATGAAGCCCAGTACTGCGCCCCAGGTGCTCTTGTGGCGGAACAGCTCGGCCCACGCCGCCAGTTGTGCCTGCACACTGGGCCTGGCGCTTGCCACCGCCTGTTTATGCGCCTGGGCCGCCAGCAGCAGCTCACGCTCCTCGGCAGGCAGTTCGGCCAGGTACTGCGCCTTGCTTTTGTAGAAGGCGAACCAGCAGGCGGCAACCAGAATGCCGAACACTCCGGTGACGATGAACATGCCGCGCCAACCCCATGTGACCATCAGCAGCGTCAGCAACGGCGGCGCCAGACACGGCCCGATGCAGGTCGATGACAGCACGATGCCGGTCGGCGTACCCCGCTTCTCGGCCTCGAACCACTCCGCCAGCGCCTTGGCCGCCGACGGGAACATCGGCGCCTCGCCAATTCCCAGCACCACCCTGAGCCCGATGAATGCAGAAAAACTGTTGATCAGGCCAGAAGCCGTCTGTGCCACCGACCAGCCCAGCAGGGCCGCCCCCAGCGAAATCTTGCTGCCCAGGCGGTCGATGATCATGCCCAAGGGCAGTTGCGAAAAGGCATACGCCAGGGAAAACGCCGACAGCAGAATGCCCATCTGTGACGGCGTGATGCCCATGTCGCGCTGGATGGACGTATTGGCAATCGACAGCGCACTGCGGTCGACGTAGTTGATGATGCCGATCACCAGCAACAGGCTGACGGTGATGACCTGGTACTTTCTGAACGGGTTCGAGCTGGCGACCGCTTCAGGTTCGCGGGCAAGCCCGGGTTGCGCATATTTGGTATTCATGGGCGTTCACTTTTGTTGTTATTGGTTGAACAGCAGGTAACGGCTTACATGGACGCTTCAAGCAGCCACTGGTAATCCTCGGCAGAGGCCTCACGTGGGTTGGTGCGGTGGCTGTGATCAGCCAACGCGCCCTGGACGATGCGCGGGAACAGGTCCGGGCTGACATCCAGTTCGCCAAGGCCGGTCGGCAGGCCCAGACTACGGGTCATGTCGCGAATGGCATCTTCGATCTGGCTGTCATCGGCCAGCCCCATCGCCTGAGCGATGCGTTGCATCTTGTGTTCACTCACCACCGTTTCGGCCGTGCGGTTGAAGCGGATGACGGCAGGCAGGAAGATCGCATTGAGGGTGCCGTGGTGCAGGCGTGGGTTGATCCCGCCTAACGCATGGCTAAGGCTGTGCACGCAGCCCAGGCCTTTCTGGAAGGCCAGCGCCCCTTGCAGCGATGCGCTCATCATGTTGATGCGCCCGTCCAGGTTGCCCGGCGCGCGGGTGGCTCGTTCGATGAAGCGCCAGGCCCGCCACAGGCCGTCCAGGGCAATGCCGTCGGCAGGCGGGTTGAACGCCGGTGCCATGAAGGTTTCCAGGCAGTGGGCAATCGCGTCCATGCCGGTGGCAGCCGTGAGTTGTGCCGGCAGCCCGAGCGTCAGTGCCGGGTCACAGATGGCGGCCTTGGGCACCACATGGGGCGAGATCACCCCCACCTTGCGCCCGTCGTCGAGTATCAGGATGGCACCGCGCCCGACCTCGCTCCCCGTGCCGGCCGTGGTCGGCACCGCAATCACCGGCGCGGTTGCCGAGGTGATTCGGGCCAGGCCGCCCTCGATCACCGCAAAACCCTTCAACGGGCCGTCGTGCCGGGCGCACACGGCCACCCCCTTGGCCAGGTCGATCGCCGAGCCACCGCCAATGGCGATGATGCCATCACAGCCATATGCCTTGAACATGGCCACAGCCTCACGCACGGCATGCTCGTTGGGGTTGGGTGGCGTACCGTCGTAGATCGGCAGTTGTGCCGTGTCGCTGGCGAAGGTGTTCAACGCCGTATCGACGATACCGGCGGCACGCACGCCACGGTCGGTCACGATCAAAGGCCTGGTTATACCAATGCGCTCACATTCGGCAGGCAGGCATGCAATGGCACCGATATCGAATTGGATCTGGGTGATGTAGTTGATCAGGGACATAAGGCTTGGCAGGCTCCTGGCTTTATTATTCTGGGCGTTTCAGCCGCACTGGATGCGACACTGTGCAGCGCCAGTATAGGAATGCGCGGCTGGCCATGGTATTGAGAACAATCCATATCGGTATAACCAGGACGAATACCAGATGACCCCATCGCTCAATTCGATCATGTCCCGCCTGCACGCCCGCCATCTGCGCTTGTTGATCGAGTTGGACGAGCACCGCTCGCTGCTCGGTGCAGCAAGCAGCGTCGGGCTTACCCAGCCTGGTGCCAGCAAGGCCTTGCAGGAAATCGAAACCACCTTCGGCACTGTGCTGTTCAACCGCACCAACCGAGGCCTGGAGCCCACGGCCGCCGGACACTGCGCCATCCGCTACGCACGCCTGTTGCAGACCGATATCGCCAACCTGCGGCACGATCTGGATGCAATCCTGCGTGGGGTCGGCGGCCGGCTGGCTGTGGGGGCGATCATGGGGGCGGTGCCGTTGCTGATGAAGGCGGTGTCACAGCTGGCCAGCATCCAGCCGCAGATGTCGTTCGAAATCATCGAAGACACCAGCCAGTCGCTGCTGACCCAGATCGAGAGCGGCCGCCTGGACATCGCCCTGTGCCGCACCAGTGTCAGCAATACGCCGCAGCTGTTCGCCAGCACCTTTGTCCAGGATGAGACACTGGCGGTCATCGCCAACATCGACCACCCGCTCAAGCATGCGCCAAGCCTGAGCCTTGCCGACCTGGCCGAGAGCCGCTGGATCGTCTACCGGGCCAACATGCCCATGCGCGTGCAACTGGAGCGCGAATTTCACGATGCCGGGCTGCGCTTCCCGCTGCACCTGGTTGAAACCACTTCGATCCTGGCGACCTTGTCGCTGTTGCAAAACCGTCCTGACTTCGTTGCGCTGGTGTCGATCGACGTGGCCCAGCAATGTGCAATGAATCAACAGGTCAGCATACTGCCCTTGAGCATGGGCTCGGTCAGCGACCCCTACGAGTTGGTTACCCGTAAAGGCAGCCAGGCAACACCGGCCATGGACACGCTCACCGAACTGCTGCTGTTGCAGGGCCGACAGCGCTGCGACAGTTAATGCGGTTTCATGGCAGAAGCCACTGGGAAATCCGGGCTGAGAGGCTGAGGTTCAAGACAGTAATGAGGCAGCCCGCCAGCCCTGGGTAATCAGCCTTGCAGCTACACCGGCAGTGCTGTTGGCGGCATGACGTGCACTTACACCTGCACGCCATTGACCCAGATCAAGCCCTCGCGCCGGGTTCGCGCGACGATGGCTGCACGCAAGGAATGACTCAAGCACCGCCAGGCGCACAGTGCTCAAGGTTTACCGCTTGATCGCTGTGCGCGGCCTTGGCCAAGGAGCCCCACATGAACCCGATGAAACACATACTGGTTGCCACCGACCTTTCCCCACATGCCCGCAACGCCGCTGAGCGCGCTGCCTACCTGAGCGATGCGCAACAGGCCTCGCTGGACCTGCTCTACGTTGCCAACCCGGCACCCTTCGAGCGCCTCAAACAGTTGGTGACGCCTGATGACGATCTGTTGAAACGCGTACTGGATAGCGCAGGCGAGAAAACCCACGCACTGGCAGCGCTGCTGTTCCAGCGTTACGGTATCTCCGCTGGCGTGCAGGTCGCCAGCGGCTCGGTGATCACGGAGATCAACCGGGTGGTGCAGGACAAGCACAGCGACCTGCTGGTGTGTGGGGCCAGGGGCCAGAGCGTGGCACGGCGCCTGCTGCTGGGCTCGACCGTGCAGATACTGCTCAACCGCATGCCCTGCCCTTTGCTAGTGGTCAAGCCGGCCCCTCGTGATGCCTACCGCACCGTGCTGGTGCCAGTCGATTTTTCGTCCGTTTCACTGCGCACCATCGAATTGGCCAAGGCCATTGCACCGCAAGCAGAGATCATTCTGCTGCATGTGTACGAAGCCCCGTTCGAAGCCAGCGTACGCTTCGCCCATCTCGACCACGACACCCTCACCCACTACCGCAATGTCATCCGCAAGGATGCACAAGTACAGCTCGCGGCGCTGAGTGAGGCTGCCGGCCTGGCCGATGCACGGCAGATCCTTGTGCACGGTGACCCTGGCTGGCGCATTGCAGAGCAGGAACAGGAGCTGGAGTGCGACCTGATCGTGGTCGGCAAGCAGGGGGCAAGCGCGCTGGAGGAACTGCTGGTGGGCAGCGTCACCAAGCATGTACTGAGCGAATCGCAGTGTGATGTGCTGGTCTCGCCATAGCATACCGTGCCTGCCGAGCACGCTGATAAGCGCCCTCGGCAGGCGCCGCTGTGCAAGCGTCAGCCCTGCCCTTGCACGTTCTGCGCTTGCCTGCGGTAGCTGGAAAGCGACAAACCGGTCTGACGCTTGAAATAGCGGCACAGGTAAGACGCGTCGGCAAAATTGAGCGCATCGGCAATTTGCCCGACAGCGTGATTACTGTAGGAAAGCAGTGCCTTGATTTCCAAGGTCACCTGCCGATCGATCAAACCTTTCGGGCTGGCATTGAAATACACCTTTGTCAGTTGCGACAGATAGAACGGGGTGATGTTAAGCGCGTCGGCATAGAACTTAACCTCGCGCTGCCGAGTGCTGTGTTTGCCTACCAGCTCCCAGAATCGCCAACTCAGCGCTTCCTTGCGGCTGAACGCCCTGCCTGCTGTCGGTAACACGGGAAGCTGCTCGGCAATCTTCAGGAAAAGGTTCTGTAGCTGGTTGCGCAGCATGATGTGCTGATAAGTGGCACAGCACCGCACAATATCGCGCATCTGCCTCAGCCACCCTTCCAGCAGCGGCCTCTCGCTTTCGGCAAGTACACAGTGCGGATGGTCGTGCAGAAAGACGAACAATGAATTGGGCAGTGGGTAGGCGACCTCGGCAGCAAGTGCTTGCGGTATCAGGCAGAAAAACACCTTGAAACGCCGTGAGCGACATTTGAGCAAGGCTATGGTGTCTTCGGCCAGCACCAGCACATCTGCGCGCCTGACAGCATGCTCTTTGAAGTTCAGCGTGAAACGGGCAGCCCCGGACAGGCACACAAGCAGTGTCAGATAGGCATGACCGAACGACAGTGGCGCCCCCTGCCCGTCGGCAAGCGTGCTTTCACCTGTCTGGATCGGATCACCAGCCGCGTAAAGTTTCGGAATGTGATGCATCGCACTCGGTACCACCGCCAGATAGAGCCAACAGCCTAACATCAAGCACCCGTGCAGTTTCGAAAAGTACCGATAATGCCAAGGTAGTGACGTTTACCGCGTGGCCAGTCGGCCATACGCTGGCCCAACGGACCAGACACGAGTACAGGACATGAAATTGGAAACCGAACGTTTGCTGCTTCGCCCTTGGCTGGAGAGCGACGCTGCTGATTTGTACGAATATGCCAAGGACGAGCGCGTCGGCCCCGCTGCGGGCTGGCCTGTGCACACCAGTGTGGAGCACAGCCGCGAGGTCATTCGCGAAGTGTTCAACCACCCCGAAGTGTACGCCCTTGAGCTCAAGCAGAATCAACGTGTCGTAGGCTGTGTCGGCCTGCTGACTGGCAGTAACAGCAACTTCGAGATCAGTGAACAGGAAGGTGAAATTTCCTACTGGATCGGGGTTCCCTACTGGGGCAAAGGCCTGGTTCCGGAGGCTGTGCGGGAAGTCATGCGCCACGCCTTCGAAACCCTGAAACTGCAGGCACTGTGGTGTGGCTACTACACTGACAACAGCCAGTCACAGGCTGCCCAGGCGAAGTGTGGCTTCCGTCATCATCACACCGAAGAAAACAAGCACAACCGCTTCCTCGACGACTATCGTACTGAGCACATCAGCCGCATCACCTACCAGCAGTGGGTGGAGGGTGAGCAACCGCATAACTAGCCGACGGCGACGCCCGTACGGTGCGTTCGATCACTCGCTGGGCACACCCGGTATACGACGCAGGAAAGAGAAGCTGACGCTGCAGGCTGCAAATTGCCATGGCCTGCACCGGTGCGGCACCGGTAGGGCGTAGTCGCTGCCAGCGCGCTCTCCACAGGGCGTTTCATCGATTGCACTGATGATTACTATCGAGCGGCCTGCCTGTCGGCCTGGCACGGCCGCCTCTACAATCCCCTGCAAATCCCCCCGCTCCTGCGCCTGCTACAGGCGAGATCCCTCATGGAACCTAACCCATGCCAAGCAACAGCCAGGCCCCTCGCGGCCTTCCCGAACACAGCCAACAAAGCGTGACCCAGCAATGGCTGGCAATCCTCTCGGTAGCCGTGGGTGCTTTCGCCCTGGTCACCAGTGAGTTCCTCCCGGTGGGGGTGCTGAACGATGTAGCCAGCGACCTTGGCATCAGTGCAGGCCTTGCCGGCCTGATGGTGACCCTGCCAGGGATCATGGCTGCGTTAGCCGCCCCGTTGATTTCCGTAGGCGTCGGCGCGCTGGACCGGCGCTACCTGCTGATCGGCCTGACGCTGATCATGATCATCGCCAACGCCATCGTGGCCTACGCCGGCGACTTCAACCTGCTGTTGGTCGGCCGTGTGCTACTGGGTATCAGTATCGGCGGCTTCTGGGCGACAGCCATCGCCCTCAGCGGCCGCCTGGCACCTGACGGGATGGGCGTAGCCAAAGCCAACTCCATCATCATGGCGGGCGTAACCCTGGCGACGGTAGTGGGCGTGCCTGTCGGCACCTGGCTGAGTGGCCTGATGGGCTGGCGCATGACGTTCCTGGTCACTGCACTGGTAGGCGTACCGGTGCTGCTGGCACAGGTCTTCCTGCTGCCGCGGCTGATGCCGGAAAAGGCCATTCGCATCCGCGACCTGCCGGCGTTGTTCATCAACCCGCAAGCACGGGTCGGTTTGATCGCCGTGTTGCTGATCGGCCTGGCGCACTTTGCTGCGTACACCTATGTCGCACCGTTCTTCAAACAGAATGCCGGCTTTGACGGGCCTACGATCGGTTCATTGTTGCTGCTGTATGGCGTGGCCGGCTTCATGGGCAACATCTTCGCCGGCTTTGCTGCCAACCGCAGCGTGCGGCATACCCTGATGCTGGTCGCGCTCATGATCGCTATCAGCACCGCCCTGTTCCCGCACTTCGCCACCGGCATGACGGGTGCCGCCATGCTGATCGCACTGTGGGGCTTTGCCTTCGGTGCGTTCCCGGCATGTGCCAATATCTGGATGTTTGTCGTGGCGCCCAAGGATGTCGAACGTGGCATGCCGCTGTTCGTGGCCATGTTCCAGGTGATCATTGCCGTGGGCTCGTTCTTCGGCGGGCAAGTCGTGGACCATATGGGCACTGCGGTGCTGCTGAGCCTGGCCACGGCGCTGGTGGGCTGCGGCTTTGTCACCGTGCTGGTGCTGGGGCGCAACGTCAGTAACGATCTGGCGGCGCAGCCAGGCTAAGCAGCCGCCCAGGGCGGCTGCTCAAAGCGTGGGGCCGTGAAACCGAGGCGCCTGCTTCGCGGGCAAGCCCGCTCCCACAGGTACCGTAGGCTCCAGGCGCTTGCATTAGCTGCAATCGCCCCGCTCGGGATGGCGCGGTTGCCTGGCGCACATCACCTGAACCTCGGCGCCACGGGCCCTGGCCAGCAGCTCCTCGGTGTCATCGCCACCGGGCAAGGCAAGCAACAGGTCAGGGCGGCTGTCATTGAGCATGAACAGGTTGCGCAAGCGTTCGGCCTGCTTGCCGTGCAGCTGCCAGTTTGGCGGGTAACGCACCAGATCGGCGCCATGCTCGCGCGCCCAGCTTTCGATTTCCCCTCCAAGGAACTGGCTGCCACCGTGGATCAACACCCGGATCGGCCGCTGGCGCTGGACGTCGTCCAAGGCCTGGCGGCAACGCAGGGTGTCGGCGTAGTTGCGTCCTGCACAAATCAGTACTCGCATGGTCTGCTCTCCTTGCATCGCTCAGAACCACTGGCCGAAACGGCGGATATAGAGGGTCTTCATGGCCTGGGCGACCACGCAGTAGCCCAGCAGGGTGGCGGCCAGCCAAGGGAAGTACTCCCACGGCAGCGGCACCAGGCCAACCATCGCGCCCACCGGGGAGAACGGGATGTAGATACCCAATGCCATGACCAGCCCCGTTGCCAATACCACCGGCAATGCGGCGGTGCTCTGGAAGAACGGTACCTTGCGAGTGCGCAGCATGTGCACTACCAGCGTCTGTGACAGCAAGCCCTCGATGAACCAGCCAGACTGGAACAGCGCCTGCATTTCGACGCTGTTGGCGGCGAACACGTACCACATCAGGGCGAACGTGGTGATGTCGAAGATCGACGACGTAGGACCTATCCACAACATGAAGCGGCCGATGTTGCGGGCATCCCATTTGCGTGGCTTGCTGAGGAACGCCTTGTCCATGCGGTCCCAGGGCAGCGACAGCTGGGAAAAGTCATACATCAGGTTTTGCAGCAACAAGTGGATCGCCAGCATCGGCAGGAACGGAATGAACGCACTGGCCACCAGGACCGAGAACACGTTGCCGAAATTGGAACTGGCAGTCATGCACAGGTATTTCATGATGTTGCCGAAGGTTTCGCGGCCTTTGAGCACGCCCTCCTCGAGCACCATCAGGCTCTTTTCCAGCAAAATGATATCGGCCGATTCCTTGGCGATGTCGGTGCCGCTGTCCACCGAGATACCAACGTCAGCATCGCGCAGGGCGGCGGCGTCGTTGATGCCGTCGCCAAGGAAGCCCACGGTGTGACCATTGGCCTGCAGGGCCTTGAGCACCCGTGATTTCTGCAGCGGGGTGAGCTTGGCGAAGACGGTGCGCTCCTCCACCTGAAGCTTCAGGGTGGTGTCGTCCATGCCCTCGATGTCCTGGCCGAGCAAGGGCTGGCCTGGCGCCAGGCCCACTTCACGGCAGACCTTGGACGTGACCACCGGGTTGTCGCCGGTCAGTACCTTTACCTGCACGCCCATGTCGCGCAAGGCGGCGATGGCCGGGCCGGCGGTTTCCTTGGGCGGGTCGAGGAAGGTCAGCAAGCCCTGGATGACCAGATCGCGCTCATCTTCGGTGTGATACTGCGCCTTGCCTTCGGCCGCCGGGATCTCCCGGGTGGCAACCACCAGCACGCGGAAGCCGTCCTGGTTGAAGGCATCGACACTGGCCATCAACTGCTGGCGGCGGCACGGATCGAGGGCAAGGACCTTGTCGCCTTCCTGCACATGGGTGGCGATGGCGAGCATTTCCTCGACCGCCCCTTTGCTTACCAGCAGGTGGTCGCCCAAGGCATTCTTCACCACCACTGACAGGCGGCGGCGGATGAAGTCGAACGGCAGTTCGTCGACCTTTGCGTAGGCGGAAGGCGCCTGGAACTGGCGGTCCTGGCCGGCGAAATGCAGCACGGCCTGGTCCATCAGGTTGCGGATGCCGCTTTGGTGATGGCTGTTGAGCCAGGCCAGCTCGAGGATGTGCTTGTCGGTTTGGCCGTCGAAGCGCACATGGTGCTCGAGGATGATCCGGTCCTGGGTGAGCGTGCCGGTCTTGTCGGTGCACAGTACATCCATGGAGCCCAGGTTCTGGATGGCGTTCAGGCGTTTGACCACCACCTTGCGCCGAGCCATGGCCACGGCGCCCTTGGCCAGGTTGGCGCTGACGATCATCGGCAGCATTTCCGGGGTCAGGCCCACTGCCACGGCAAGCGCGAAGAGGAAGGCATCACCCCAGTCGCCTTTCACCACACCGTTGATCATGAACACCACCGGCACCATCACCAGCATGAAGCGGATCAGCAGGCTACTGACGCTGTTCACGCCGCGGTCAAAAGCGGTCTGGCTGCGCGAACCGGCAATGGCCTTGGCCAGCGAGCCAAAATAGGTGCGTCGGCCGGTCGCCACCACCACGGCGCGGGCGCGGCCACTGACCACATTGGTACCCATGAAGCAGATGTTCGGCAACTCGAGCAGGTTGTCCTGATGTGCGCCATGCTCGGCGGCCGACTTCTGCGCGACATTACCCAAGGTGTCGTACTTTTCGACCGGCAACGCTTCGCCGGTAAGCACGGCCTGGCTGATAAACAGGTCGCGCGCTTCGAGCAGGCGGATATCGGCGGGAATCATGTCACCTGCAGAAAGCTGCACGATGTCGCCGGCCACCAGTTCGTCCATGGGCACTTCGCGCAGGCGCGGGGCTTGCCCGATCTGCTCGCGGCGCAACACGGTGGCAGTAGTGCGCACCATTGCCTTGAGCGCGTCGGCAGCCTTGTTCGAGCGGTACTCCTGCCAGAAGCGCAGCAGGCTGCTGAGGCTTACCATGGTCATGATGATGATGACCTTGGTCAGGTCGGCGTCGTCTGCTTCTCCTGCACTGACCGGCAGCCAGTAGTCGGTGACGAAGCTGATCCCGGCCAGGGTCAGCAGTACATAGATGAACGGGTTGTTCAGGGCCTTGAGCAGCTGCACCAGGGCGTGGGGTTGCGGGTCGTGGGCAACCTGGTTGGCCCCATCGCGCGCCAGGCGCTTGGCGGCTTCGTGCTCGGTCAGGCCCTGTTCGCTGGCATCGAGGTTGGCGAGGGTGACCGCCAGGCCATTGCGCGCTTCACGGGCGGCGCGGGTGGACAGGCGGGTTTCGCGTTCGGCCTTGGCCGATGAGGTGTTACGGTGTTTGACAGTCATGTTGCTGTGCTCCTGCCGCTGCGGCGGCACGACACACAGACGTTTCACTCAGGCGGTGAACGAAGGCATGTCGGGTCGCTGAATAATGCTGGTTCTTTCCGACAGATGTCTGTCCGCTGCCGAGAGTCGGAAGTTGTTTCGGCAGCGAACTTTCTACTCGCGCAATCCATGGTTTGATTCCTTTTCATAAACACAGGGCAATAGTTATCCCGCGAACTTTTAACGTAAAAAGTTCGAGCACAAAGATACCGTTCAATATCTTTTATTCAGTGAGAAGTGCGGGTGCTCAAGCGTGCATGAAGACGCGCCAGCACCCCGCATCTACTTGGGGGTTCCTGGTGGTGGTCAAGGTAGCCGTGCAGACGCCGCGGCCAGACGCCGGTCTGCTGCGGCGCAAGGCACGCAGGCTGGCGATGTGAAACGAATGAAGTGAGGTTCATGAGCTTGCCTCCAACCGGCCAACACCGGCGGCGGCAAGTCACGGCGGAGCATCAGGCTCTGGCGCGGCTTGCCCGACCAGGGTGTCGGGACCGGTGTTCCGGTTCAAGTGCCTGACCAGGCCATTCGGCAAGGGTCAGGCAGCGACAAGATACTGTGTCCATTGAATTCTTCAGTGAAGGGAAAAAAGGCCCCGCGCTCGGGGCGGTCGAACTTTATTCAAGCGTAGTATCGAAGTCAACCCGTAAGGGGAACTTTAAATAAGTTTAACCTTATCTTAATGTTCCACGCAGGCGCAGCGCCTCAAACCTTGAACCGCCCCACCAACGCCGTCATCTCCCCCACCAGCCCCGACAACGCCTTGCTCGCCTCGCTGGTCTGCTGCGCACCCGCCGCGGAATGGTTGGACAGTTCGCGGATGTTCAGCAAGTTGCGGTCTACTTCTCGCGCCACCTGAGCCTGCTCTTCGGCCGCACTGGCAATGACCAGATTGCGCTCGTTTATTTCGCCGATCGCACTGTAAATGCCCTCCAGCACTTGCCCCGAGGCCAGGGTCACGTCCAGTGTCGACTGGGCGCGGTTGGTGCTGGCCTGCATGGATGCTACCGCAGCTTCGGTCCCCGCCTGCACGCTGCCGATCATCTGCTCGATTTCCTGGGTCGATTGTTGCGTGCGATAGGCCAGTGTGCGCACCTCATCCGCCACCACCGCAAAGCCGCGCCCAGCCTCACCGGCACGGGCCGCCTCGATGGCAGCATTGAGCGCCAGCAGGTTGGTTTGCTCGGACACCGAGCGGATCACTTCCAGCACCTTGCCGATGTCCCGCACCTGCCCCACCAACTGCTGCAGGTGCGCACTGCTGGTCTGGATCTCGCGGGTCATCGCTTCGGTGCCGTCGATGTTTTCGCTGACTTGCCGGCGGCTTTGCGCGGCCAGCTGGTTGGATTCACTGGTGGTTTGCGAGGTGGTGATCGCGTTGCGCGCAACCTCCTCCACTGCCGTGGTCATTTCGGTCACGGCGGTGGCGGCCTGCTCCAGCTCCTGCCCCTGCTGACGCAGGTTGTTGGCGCTTTCCTCGGTGACCGCGTTCAACGCCGAGGCGGCGGCGTCCAGCTGCCGGGCACAGTTGTTGATCTGCCCCAGAGTGTCGCGCTGGCTCTGCTGCATGCGCTGCAGCTCATGGAACAGTTGGCCGATCTCGTTGTTGCCCTGCCCTTGCACCGGCACACTCAGGTCGCCACTGGCAATGCGCTGGAAATGCCCGCCGGCTTCACGCAGGGGGTGCAACACACGCTGGGCAATGAACGCCCAGCACAGCACCGCCAGCACCACGGTCATGCCCAGCAGGCACAAGCTCAGCAATTGTGCCCGGGCCAGGCGCCGGTCGGACTCGAGCATGATTTGCTGGCCACGTTCGCTCAGTGTGGTCACCAGCTGCTGGCGCAGGGTTTGCAACCGCCCCATGGCATTACCGGCATCGCTGTTGACCTTGAAGTACTGCTCCAGCGAACGCTGGCGGGTCGCTTCGCGCTGCCCGGCCACCGCCTTGGCGTATTCGGCAAAGGTAGCCTGCAGCTCGGTTGCCAGCACGCGAAGGGCGGGTTCACGGGCGTTTTCGACAAATTCGTCGACCAGCGCCTGGCTCTTGTTGTTCAGCTCCACCGACAGCGCCATGCGCTTGCCTGCACTCTCGTCATGGCCACCCAACTGCTCGATAAAGCCCGAAGACACGTTGGCGCTGGAGCGAATTGCCATCAGCAACGCATTGTTCAACCGGTCCGACTGGTGCGCAGTCTGGTCCAGTTCAGTGATCTGCTGGTCGCTACCCACGGCAGCCCACCAGGCACTGGCAGTCGAAAACAGCAGGGTCAGGCTGAACAGCGACAACACCCAGAACATTCCGGTGCGAATTTTCAGGTTGGCAAGCATGCGGGCAGTACTCCTTGTTGGCACCACTTCTGATCGATGATTCGAGGGTGGGTGTGCTGCTATCGGAGGTACTGGCGCAGGCTTGAGGCGCCGCGATGCGGTTATGTGCGGTAACCGAACGGAATGCGTTGAGGCCAACCTCAACGCCTGAGGAAGTCCACTACCGCCTCGGCGAGCGCCAGCGGTTGATCCAGCATGATGAAGTGGAAGCTGCCATCTATACGCTTGAAGGTGACACCCCGCGCCCCGGCATAGGCCTTAACGAAGGTTGCGTCAACGCTGGCAGCGGGTATGCCATACATGGAGTCATAGGCATACACGACCTCCAGCGGTGCCTGGATATCGCCAAGTTCGGGGCGCAGGTCGGTGATCATCAGTTCATGGGTGGCGTCGGCTACTGCCTGGCGGTCCGAGCGCAGCGCCGCATCAACCAGTGCGGGCCTGACCGCTGCCGTCTTGGCCAACCGGTCGATGGCCACGCGCTGCATGGCCTCGGCCTGCACTGCCGGGGCCGCCAACATCGCGCTGCGCACTGTGCTAGCCTGCGCCGAAGCCGTTTCGGCAGTTGCCGTGGGATCGATCAGTAACGTGTAGAACGGCAGCGCATCGACAACCATCAGCCGCCCTACCCGCTCGGGGTGGCGTGCGCCAAGCATCAGCGCGACTTCACCGCCCAGCGAATGGCCAACGATGGCTGGCGCCTCTAGGTGCTGGCTGCGGATATAATCTGCAACAGCCTCGGCAACGGGAGCGGCCACGCGACCGTCTACAGAAGGCACGGCAGGCGAGCCGGCAAAACCTGCAACCTGCACCAGATGCAGGCGGTACTGCTGGCGCAGGGTAGTGGCGAGCCCCGCCCATACCTCACGTGATGAAGCCAGCCCAGGGATCAGGATAACGTCCGGCCCCGCGCCTTCGACCTGCACCGAAATGCGCTCACCAGGCGCTGGCACTGCCTGGCTCGGTGCTGCCAACGTGGAGGACAGCGACAAGCTGGCTCCTATTGCCGCAAGCAGGGTTAGTACGCGCATGTGTGCCACTCCTTTGACTTCAATCGGTAAAAGCCCGCCACTATATAAGGCGCGCGACAAGGCGTGGGAAAACTATCGTATGCGACCCGGCGCGCTGCATCTGTGGTGGGGTGTGACGCCTAGGACCCGCTGTTCCTGAGTGGGCATTCAGGCTACCGCATTGCCAGGCAGGAACTGCTGCCTTGCTGAACATCCAAAAGGCCACGGGGTTCTTGAGGAGTAACCCTCTTACACAAATCCTGAGGCCAGCGCGATCACTGCGAGCTCGCCCGCGAACAAGGGCGAAGCCCCTGCCATCCCCTGTCGCGACAGAAGGCCGTGCCTACAGCCACCGCGCCTTGCCCACCACTTTCGCTGCGTCTGCCAGGCGTTGGGTCGCCCGTCGGATCTCATCCGCATCCAGCGATGCAAACCCCAGGCGCAAGGCATTCTCGGCATGACCAAACGGTGAAAACTGTCGCCCACTGCGCACCACCAGGTTCCGTTCCAGCGCTTTGTCGACCAACTGATCCACGTTGATCTCATCGGCAAACCTCACCCACAGCGCCAGGCCACCTTCTGGCGCCTGCACGCTGATCTGTTCGCCGAACCCATCGCGCAAGCATCCCAACAAGGTCTCGCGCCGGCGCCGGTACTCGCGGTTGACACGGCGCAGGTGCTTCTTCAGTTCGCCATCATTGATCAGGTCCGCCAACATCTGCTGCATGACTGCATCGCCCTGCCCCAGGGTCAGCATCGCCCTGCGTTCCAGCACGGTTGTCACTTCCACCGGTGCCACGATATAGCTGCAACGGAACGTGCTGCCCAAAGGCTTGGACAGTGAGCCAATGTAAATCACGTGCCGCTGCTGGCGGTCGCTGGCCAACGGCAGATAGGGCCGCCCGGCAAAGTGGTATTCGTAGTCGTAATCTTCTTCGACCACGCAAAAGGCATGCTGGCGCGCCAGCTCCAGCAGCTGTTGCCTGCGCCCGGCTGGCAGGCTGACCGTGGTCGGGAACTGGTGATGGGGCGTTATGTACATCATCCGCACCTTGTGCTGCCGGCACAGGGCATCTAGCTGATCGACCCGGCAGCCCTCATGGTCCAGCTCCACGGTCACCAGGCGGGCACCCAGCTGACGGAAGATCTCCCAGGCAGGGGGGTAACTCAGGCGCTCGACCAGCACAACGTCACCCGGCTTGAGCAACACACTGGCCACGAGGGACAGCGACATCTGCACCCCCTGGGTCAGGCAGATATGCTCGGCGCCAACGTTCAGGCTGCGATTGTGCCGCAGCATGTCAGCCAGGGCGCTGCGCAGATTGCGGCTGCTGCACTCGCTGCCGTGGCGCACGCTGTTGCTGCTGAAGCTGCTGCGCAAGGCATTGCGGTAATAGCGGTGCAGCACAGCCTGCGGTAGCAGGCGGTGGTCACAGGCGCCGTTGTCGAAGAACAAGGCCCCTGGCCGCCCTTGCTGGGCTACAGCCTGTTCGTTCGCCTTGAAGTAGGCAACGGCAGGTTCCTCTGGCAGCGCCAGGGCAAAAGGCCGCACGGCACCGGAAACGGCCGCTGTGCCAGGCGCCAGCTGCTGGCTGACAAAGGTGCCCCGGCGTTGCACGCTTTGCAGCCAGCCTTTGGTTTCGGCTTCCTCATAAGCGAGGATCACGGTCTTGCGATTGACGTTCAGCAGTTGCGCCATCTCCCGCGTGCCCGGCAACGGCGTGCCAGGGCGCAGGCGACCCTCGCTGATTGCGGCCACCAGCCCTTCGACGATCTGCCGGTACGAAGCCTGTGCCCCATCGAGCTTGAGCAGTGGCTGCCATTTACGAAGCTGGACCATATGAAATATCCAAAACTGGAGGTTCTGCTGGTCCTGGACTATAGCAACAATCGAACCTCCATTTGCCCCGAGGTGCTCATGCAAAGCCGCCACGTCATTGAATTGTCGCCCTCGGGCAAAACCTTCGAAGCCAGCCAGGAGCTACTGCTCGATGCCATGCTCGCCAGCGGCCTGCCGGTACCCTTCTCCTGCCGCCGCGGCGCCTGCGGCTCGTGCAAGGTCAAGGTGGTGTCGGGGCAGCATCAGGACAAGCAGCGGGATGCGGACACACCGCCGCCTTCCTATCCCTTGGCCGCCGACGAGATGTTGCTGTGCCAGAGCCACGCCTGCAGCGACATGCGCCTGGAAATACCCGGCTGGTCACTGGACACCCCGGCACTGGCAACCCTCGCACAGGTTGTTGGCAAGCGCGCGCTGAGCACAGATATTGTCGAGCTGGTGCTGCAGCCTGCTCAGCCGCTGGATGTCCGGGCGGGCCAGTACATGCGGTTCCAGCTGGACAACGGCGACAGCCGCTGTTTCTCCATTGCCAACCTGCCTGCCCAGGAACAAGGGCAACTGGTGTTTCACATCCGCAAGGTCAGCGGCGGCCTGTTCACCGAAGGTTTGCTGCCCACCCTGCAAGCAGGTGCAACGGTAAAGCTCGAAGGCCCGCTGGGCGCCTGTACCTGGCAGCACGATGATCAACGCCCGCTGATACTTTTCGCCACCGGCACAGGTTACGCCGGCATCAAGCCGCTATTGCTGAGAGCCTTGGCCGGCGATGCCGACGTCACGCTGTACTGGGGCGGCTCATCGCCGGCGGATTTTTATGACCGCGAATTTCTCGATGTGTCCAGCCGTGTGCACCCACACTTTCGCTGGCAACCGGTGCTCTCGGCCCAGGCACGTATACAGCAGGTGGCGCTCAGCCAGACGCATCGCTGGGACGAAACCCAGGTCTATGCCTGTGGCAATGCCACGATGATCACCCAGGCCCGCGAACAATGCCTTGCGGCAGGCGTACAGCCCCATCGCTTTGTTGCCGAGGCCTTTGTCGCCAGCGGCGCACTGACAACGCAGGCTTCATCAGCCAGCACGCTGCACCCTGAGCTGGAAAAGGTCGGCCCACGATATTCGCTGGACGGCATGCTCGCTGCCCGCGAACAGTCGGTGCGGGCCGTGGCCGCCATTGCCAGCCAACTGCAGGTCGGCATGACCACCGCCCAGGCACTGGAGATGGCCGCGCATACCCTGCAGGCGATGGGCGCCTCACACACCTGGCACCCCACCTACATCCGTTTTGGCGACGATACCGTGCGTACGCCACGACAAGGCATTGACCTTCAACGCGCACTACGTACCACGGACATCGTCGTGGTCGACGTTGGCCCGGTATGGGATGGCTATGAGGGTGACTATGGCGATACGTTCGTGTTTGGCCAGCACGCTTTGCACCATGCCTGCGTGAAGGCACTGCATGAAGTGTTCGACGAGACCCGCCAGGCCTGGGGCCGCGGGTTGACCGGGCGTGAACTGTATGACTTCGCCGAGCGCAGTGCCCAGGCCAAAGGTTGGCAGCTGGAGCGCAACCTGGCCGGGCATCGCATCGCCGACTTCCCGCATGTGTTGTATAGCCAGGACAAGCTGGCCGAGGTGGAGATTGTCCCGAGTGAGGTGGTGTGGGTGCTGGAGATACAACTGTGCCACCCTACCGAACCTGTCGGGGCATTCTTCGAAGACATCCTGATTGGCGAAAGCAAGCCGGGCGCTGCCACGGCAGTTTGATGCCGCCAATCAAAGCGCAAGCTGTGTACCTCGGTTTAGCGCCTCAAGGCTCGGCCCTTGAACCCGTAACAGGTTAAAGTTGGCAACAGAAGGACAACCGACAAGGACGATTACCATGCAAGTACGCACGCTCACCCCTGACGACCTCCCCCAGGCCTGCGCCTTGTGCATGGATGCCTTCATGCAGGCAGTCGCACCCACGCTGTCGGCGCAAGGTATCGAGACCTTTACCCAGGTGTCAGCACCCCAGGCGTTTGCCGAGCGCATGCAAGGTGACAACCTCATTCTGGCCTGTTTTGTCGAAGGCGCTATCGCGGGGCTGATCGAGCTCAAGGAAGGTCGTCACGTTGCGATGCTGTTCATTGCACCAGGCCTGCAACGCCAGGGCATAGGCAAGCGCCTGATGAACGCCGCACTGAAGCATGCCAGCGCTGAGGTGGTGACGGTAAAGGCATCATTGTCTTCTGTACCCGCCTACCAACGCTACGGCTTCACCCTGGCAGGCGACGTGGGCGAGTTTGCCGGGCTGGTGTATCAGCCGATGGAAAAGCGCCTGCCGGAGCAGTCGGCGTAGGAGCACGCTCATGAGACGTCCCTCGCCGCCTGAGGACTGAACGGGCTCATGCTGCGTGAAAGCTTCTCGGCGATGAGCGCGACGGTTTGACAAATGTCAGCGTCGAGCCTGTGCCAGTGTTCTGTCGCGAAAGCCTTACAGTGAAGGTAGTGCCGCCCTGCCGTGTAGACACGACAGACACGCATCCCGCATGGGCCTTCGCTATCTGGCTCACGATAAAGAGACCCAGGCCAATGCTGGTAGCACCCGCAAGTTGCTGCTCGCCTCGTACCAACGGCTCGAACATGTGTTCCAGCAGGTCAAGGGGAACAGGCGGGCCGCTGTTGTGCACCGTCAGGGTGGCTGTCGTGTCCTCGACACAGGATGTCACGTCAACCGATGTGCGAGGATCGCCGTAGGCAACCGCATTGGCCACCAGGTTACCGATCATCTGGTACAGGCGGTCGGTATCGAACCAGACACTGCGCCCGCCGCTATGCTGATAATTGAATTGACGGCCTGGGAATGTCAGCCGCAACTCGTCCAGGCACCCCTCCACGGCATGCGGCAGGTCAGCCTCCTTGGACTCGATGGTGATACCGCGCCCGGCCTGGATGAGCGTGAAGTCCAGCAAGGCCGCCACCAACCGCTGCGCGCGCGTCACGGAGTGGCTGATCACTCTGAGCAACCTGGGGCTATCGGCCGCATGTGAGCGTCTCCCCAACAGGTCGGCAGCCATGCCGATCGCGTGCAACGGCGTACGCAGGTCATGGCTGACGATCGCCAGCATTTGCGCCTCCAGTAAGGATTGCGAAGGCTCCGGGCGCCGCAACACGCAGGGACTGCTGCGAGACAGCAAGGCGCGCTGTGCCTGGAGATTTTTGGCCAGGCAACGCTCTGCCAAGAGACGCGCGCACAGAAGATCATGCTCATAACGCGAACCTTCAAGGTTGAAAACGGTCAGCTCATGAACGATACCGTTCAAACGTGGGCAGGCAATGGCATTGGACATCAGCGGCAGAGTGAAGCCCAGACGGTGTACGAAATCGAACTTGACGCTCGCCACCGCCCCCAACTGCCCAATCAATGGCTGCCAGTACAGCTGATGAAGGGTGTTGGCTTCCCTCGTAAGCAGTTGCTGAAAACGCATGCCAACCAAGGCTTCGTGCCTGTAGCCCAGCATTCGACATAACGCCGCATTGGCGCTGGCGATCTGCCCGTTCTGCGATGTCAGCAGCAACCCGAAACCGGAAGTGTCCTCACGTATATGTGACGCAACATCCGTGCAGGCGCATACGGATGTTGCGGCAGAATTAAAAAACGCGTTCAAGGTAAAGTCTCCTGCGTGCGAGTGTTGCCACCCTTGCCGGGTCGACCGGGGTAAAAGCACCGTGCGACATGACAAGCGGCGCCGATTCAGAATGGGCGCAAGGCGGCGGCGGGTCTGTTCGCTAACGCACAGACGCTGCTCGGGCGCCCCCGCAGACTGAACGCTGAAAGGCCAGATCAGCAACCCGACCTACCATGGACAGTCCTTGGCTTCTTGCGCGCAGCTACATTCGACGCCTGTACGCACTTGCGGGGCGCTGGCGCTCGCCCCGACATACCTTCACCTATGAAAGCCTGCTGCGCTCGGAGCTGTACAACGCCGACCAGATGGCCGAGCACGGCCTACGGCTGGCCCAGCAGCACCGCTTGAGCGAGCTGCCAGCCAACGACGCCCTGCTTGAACGCCTGGCCGACAACGAACGGATGCTGTCGACCAGTTGCACCGCCCTCGCAGGCGCCCTGCCCAGCTCCCGCCCCGCGTTACCCGCCGCGCAGTGGTTGCTCGACAACTTTTATCTGGTCGAAACACACATCCGCATTGCCAAACACGACCTGCCAGCCAACTACAGCCTGCAGCTGCCGCAGTTGGACAATGGCCCCTCGACCGGTCTGCCGCGTGTCTACGACATTGCCCTGGAGACGATTTGCCACGGTGACGGGCGGATCGATGCCGAAAGCTTCAGCCGTTTCGTCGAGGCCTATCAGCAGGCCAGCACCCTGACCCTGGGTGAGCTCTGGGCTATCCCGATCATGCTGCGCCTGGCCCTGATAGAAAACCTGCGCCGAGTCGCGGCGCGGGTCATGGCCAACTGGGCTGACCGAGACCTGGCCAATGTCTGGGCCGACCGGCTTGGCGAAACCGCCGAGCGCGACGCCAAGAGCGTGGTGCTGGTGGTCGCCGACATGGCCCGCTCGCAACCGCCGATGACGGCCGCCTTCGTCGCCGAGCTGGCCAGGCGGCTGCAGGGGCACAGTGTTTCGCTGTCCCAGCCGCTGCTTTGGGTGGAGCAGATGCTCAGCGAGTCGGCGCACAGCATCGAGCATCATGTCCAGCTCGATGCCCAACAGCAGGCCATCGACCAGGTGTCCATCAGCAACAGCATCGGCAGTCTGCGCCTGCTGTCGACCATCGACTGGAAGTTGTTCGTCGAGCAACTTAGTCATGTCGAACAGATACTGCGCCGCGACCCGGCCGCCATCTATCCAGCCATGGATTTCTCCAGCCGTGACCATTACCGGCACAGCGTCGAGCGCCTGGCGCGTCACAGCACATTCAGCGAGTCCGCGGTGGCGAGCACAGCCATCGAATTGGCCCTGGCAGCAGGCGCCGCCCCAGGTGAACCGGCTGAGCACGTGGGCTTTTACCTGGCGGGTGCCGGCCTGCCGTTGCTGGAGCAGCGACTAACCGCGCGGGTGCCGATGGCCGAGCGCTGGCAACGCCTGCTGCACCGGGCGCCACTGACGTTCTATCTGGTGCCTGTGACACTGCTTTCCTGCCTGCTGGCGTGGGGCTTCATACGCGCCATTGGCCTGGCGGGGTGGCCCTTCGCGGTGCTGGTCACCATGGCCCTGCCGGTTCTGCTGTGCACCAGCCGTCTGGTCATCGGTCTGGTGAACTGGCTGGTGACCTTGACCGTCAAGCCCTCCTTTCTGCCGCGGATGGACTACACGACCGGTATTCCCGCAGACGCCCGCACGCTGGTGGTGGTGCCTACTCTGCTGGCCAATGCCGGCGATGTCGAAGAGCTGGTCGAAGGGCTGGAAGTACGCTTCTTGGCCAACCGTGACGACCACCTGCACTTCGCTCTGCTCAGCGACTTCATGGATGCCCGTGAACAGAGCCAGCCCAATGACGAGGCGCTGCTCGACCTGGCCAGCGAAGGCATCCGAGGCCTCAACCATAAGTACCCAAGCCTGGGCGGCGCGCGCTTTTTCCTGTTTCACCGGCCACGCGTATGGAACGCCGCCGAGCGCTGCTGGATGGGCCGCGAGCGCAAGCGCGGCAAGCTCGCCGAGCTGAACATGGTGTTGCGCGGCCACGGCCACGCGTGCTTCATGCGTATCATCGGCGACCTGCAAACACTCGGCCACGTGCGCTATGTCATCACCCTGGACACCGACACCCAATTGCCTCGCGGTGCCGCCCAGCAGTTCATCGGCGCCATGCAGCACCCACTGAACCGTCCACGGTTCGACGCGCACACAGGGCGCATCCATGCAGGCTACGCGATCCTTCAACCGCGGGTGGGCATCAGCCTGCCCAGCGTCTCGCGCTCGCGCTATGCACGCCTGTTTGGCAGCGACGCGGGTGTAGACCCCTATACGCGGGCGGTTTCGGACGTTTATCAGGACCTGTTTCTCAGCGGTTCCTTCATTGGCAAAGGTATCTATGCGGTGGACGCCTTCGAGCAGGCACTGGAGGGCCGTTTTGCCGACAACCGTGTACTCAGCCATGACCTGATCGAAGGTTGCTACGCGCACTCGGGCCTGCTCAGCGATGTGCAATTGTTCGAAACCTACCCGTCCCGCTACAGCGCTGACAGCAAACGCCGACACCGCTGGATACGCGGCGACTGGCAACTGCTGCCATGGCTGGTGCCCTGGCTGCACACCGGCACCCAAGGCCAGGTGCAAAGCCCACTCAGCGCTTTGTCGCGCTGGAAGATCTTCGACAACCTGCGCCGCAGCCTGGAGCCGGCCGCGCTGCTGGCACTGCTGCTGTGGGGCTGGCTGGCCAGTACCACGCCGCTCGCCTGGACGCTCGCCCTGCTGGCCTTGCTGATGACGCGCCCCTTGCTGGATTCGCTGCTTGAAGTACTGGGCAAGACCACCGATGTACCTCTGTCAGAACACCTTCTGGCAGCTTTGCGCACCTCGGGTAAACACTTTGTACGTGCCGGCCTGTCGCTGGCCTGGTTACCCTTCGAGACCTGCTACAGCCTGGATGCCATCCTCCGCACCTTGTGGCGTCTGGCGGTCAGCAAACAACGCCTGCTGCAATGGAACCCCTCGCGCGAGGACGAGCGCAACAGTGCAGATACCCTGAAAGCGGTGTATCGCGAACAATGGGGGCAAGCGACCCTGGTGGCGGTGCTGATCGGAGCCTTGGCGATGCAGCCGATGGTACTGCTGATTGCCTCGCCGGTGCTTGCCCTGTGGCTGCTCGGCCCGGCGCTGGCCTGGTGGCTTGGCCGCTCGAGTGGCCGCGCTGCATTCATGCCCGGTGCAGAGGACCTGGCCTTCCTGCATCGGCTTGCCCGCGCCAACTGGGCCTTCTTCGACAGCTACGTCGGCCCTGCCGACAACTGGCTGCCACCCGACAACATCCAGGCGCCACCCTTCGCCAGCATCGCTCACCGCACCTCACCGACCAACATGGGCATGGCCCTGCTCTCGCACCTGGCGGCCCACGACTTCGGCTACCTCAGTGCTGGCCGCTTGTTCGAGCGCCTGGCCTGCATGTTCGACAGCATGGGCCGCCTGGAGCGTTTCAAAGGGCACTTCTACAACTGGTACGACACCCAGACCCTCAAGCCGCTGTCACCGCTCTATGTCTCGAGCGTAGACAGCGGCAACCTGGCCGCCCTGCTGTTGACACTCAGGCCCGGCCTGCTGGAAATGGCCGACACGCCCCAGACAGACCGGCGCGTTACCCAGGGGTTGCTTGACACCTTCGATACGCTGCTGGACGCCTATACCCGCACAAACGCTGACGCCCAGCCGATCAAGGCCTTGCGCGAACAGGTATGGCACGCTCATGGACAGGTGGGCAACGTGCCCGCCACGCTGCTGCCGAGGCTGGCCGAACAGTTGCAGGCGCTGATCACACAGCCAGCGGCCTTTGCGCAGGAGGCAGAAGCTGCTGAAGACCGGGCGTTCTGGCTGAATGCCCTGCATGCGCAATGTGTGGACCTGAGTTGCGAACTGCAGCGGCTGCAATTGCCCCCGGGCAACGATCAAGCCCCCCAAGGGCTGCTGACCTGGCGCCAGCTTGCAGAGCTCGACGCAGACCAGTGGCCTCCCCCCGAGCGCCCGGCGGTGGCCAACGTCAAGGCGGTTGCCCGCCAGCGCATCGCCCAGGCACACGCCCTTGCCAGCCGTATTGAAGCGTTGGCCAGCATGGACTTCAGCCTCCTGTACGACAGCCAACGCGACCTGTTCGCCATCGGCTACAACGCCGACGAACAACGCCTGGACGCCGCGTTCTACGACCTGCTGGCTTCGGAGATGCGTCTAACCAACTTCGTCGTCATCGCCCAGGGCCAGGTGCCTCAGGACAGCTGGTTCGCCCTCGGCCGGCTGCTCACCAGCAATGCAGGCGTCCCCGTGTTGCTGTCCTGGTCCGGTTCGATGTTCGAGTACTTGATGCCGCTGCTGGTGATGCCGAACTATGAGGGCACGCTACTCGACCAGACCTGCCATGCCGCCGTCAAACGGCAGATCGAACATGGCAGGCTGTCGGGCCTGCCCTGGGGGGTCTCGGAATCGGCCTACAATGCGCTGGACGCCCATTTCAATTACCAGTACCGGGCGTTCGGCGTACCGGGGCTTGGCCTTAAACGTGGCTTGGGTGAAGAGCGGGTGGTCGCGCCCTATGCCAGCGCACTGGCCCTGATGGTGGAGCCCGCTGCCGCCTGCCACAACCTGCAGCGGCTGGCCACGCTAGGCCTGGCTGGCCGCTTCGGACTCTACGAGGCCGTGGACTACAGCGAGGCACGCCTGCCCCCCGGGCAGGACGCCGTCGTGATCCGCTCCTTCATGGCCCACCATCAGGGCATGAGTTTCCTGGCCCTGACTGCTTTGTTGCTGAACAAGCCCATGCAACGGCGTTTCGCCTCCGACCCGCAGTTCCAGGCCAGCATGCTGCTGTTGCAGGAGCGCGTACCGAAAACCGCCGCGCCGTACCTGCATACCCTCCAGACCCCGGCCGAGGATGCCGCAGAGCGCGCCCCCGAAGCACGGCTGCGGGTGTTCAGCGAGCCAAACCGCGCCCATCCGGCCGTGCAACTGCTGTCCAACGGCCGTTACCACGTCATGGTCAACCACGTGGGCAGTGGCTACAGCCAGCGCAGCACGCTGGCGGTGACCCGCTGGCGCGAAGACGCCAGCCGCGACGACCTGGGCAACTTCTGCTACCTGCGCGATGTCGCCAGCGGCGCCTACTGGTCCACCACCTACCAGCCGACACGACACCGCACAAAACTCCAGGAAGCGATTTTCAGCGACGGCCGCGCGGAGTTTCGCGTGCGTGAGCGCGACTTCGACTGCCACACCGAAATTGCCGTGTCGCCGGAAGACGACATCGAACTGCGACGTCTGCATCTGACCAACCACGGCGACCAGCCCCGCACCCTGGAGCTGACCAGCTACGCCGAAGTGGTGTTGGCACCAGCCTTGAGCGATGCCCTGCACCCGGCTTTCAGCAAGCTGTTCATCCAGACCGAACTGATCCGCCCGCTGCAAGCCATTCTCTGCACGCGGCGTCCGCGCTCGCAGCAGGACGCCGTGCCGTGGATGTGCCACGTGCTCGCGGTGCACGGGGCCGATATCGAGGCGCTGTCCTACGAAACCGATCGGGCCCGCTTCATCGGGCGAGGGCGCACTCTGGCGAGGCCGGCGGCCATGGACCGTGACAACGCGGTGTTGTCCGATAGCGCAGGGGCTGTGCTGGACCCGATCGTGGCCATCCGCTGCCGCATCACCCTGATGCCCGGCCATGCGGCCACGGTTGACCTGGTCACAGGCGTCGCCGAAAGCCGGGATGCCTGCCTGCAGCTGATCGGCAAGTACCGCGACCGGCACTTGGCCGATCGGGTGTTCGACCTCGCCTGGCCGCACAGTCAGGTGCTGCTGCACCAGCTCAACGGCTCGCTGGCCGACGCCCGGCTGTTCGAACAGATGGCCGCCTCGGTGCTCTATCCCAACGCCAGCCTGCGGCCCAACGCAGCGCTGCTGGCCAGCAACCGGCGCAACCAGTCCGGCCTGTGGGGCCAAGGTTTGTCAGGCGACCTGCCGATCGTGCTGGTACAGATCGGCGACCCGGCCAACATTCATCTGGTCAAGCAGATGGTGCTCGCCCATGCCTACTGGCGCCAGAAAGGACTGGCGCTCGACCTGCTGATCTGGAACGAAGACCAGGCCGGTTACCGCCAGCAATTGCAGGAGCTGATCATGGGGATCGTCGTCTCCGGCAGCGAAGCGGCCCTGCTCGACCGCCCCGGCGGCATTTTTGTACGGCCCGCGCAGCAACTGTCTGCCGAGGACCGGCTATTGACCTTGTCGGTAGCGCGGCTGGTACTCAACGACAATCTCGGCACGCTGGAGGAGCAACTGCACCTGCGTCGCCAGCCAGCGGTGCCTCCGGCTCCTCAGGACAAACCGGCCAGCCGACGGCCGGCACCCGCCAGCCATTCACCGACCGAGCAACCCACGCAGATGCTGGGCAACCGCTATGGCGGGTTCAGCGCCGACGGCCGCGAGTACGTCATTGCGCAGTTACCCGGCTCACCGCCGCCGGCGCCGTGGGTCAACATCCTGGCCAACCCGTACTTCGGAAGCGTCGTCTCCGAGGCCGGCAGCGCTTACACCTGGTACGAGAACGCCCACGAGTACCGGTTGACGCCCTGGCACAACGACCCAGTTACCGACGCCAGTGGCGAAACCCTCTACTTACGCGACGAGGACAGCGGCGAGTACTGGTCACCGACTCCGCAGCCCTGCCCAGGCCCTGGCCGTTACTGCACCCGCCACGGCTTTGGCTACAGCGTGTTCGAATATGCTGAGCAGGACCTGCGCAGCGAGCTCTGGGTGCATGTGGCGCTGGATGCACCGGTGAAGTTCAGCCGGCTCAAACTGCACAACACTTCGACACGGGTACGCCGGTTGTCGGTGACCTGCTTCGTCGAGTGGGTGCTGGGCGACCTGCCTGGCAAAACCGCCATGCACGTGGTCAGTGAAACCGATCCTTTCAGTGGTGCGCTGTTTGCCCGAAACAGCTACGCAGTGGAATACTCCACGCAAGTGGCCTTTCTCGATTGCGACCTGCCGATACAGGGCCTGACCTGTGATCGCGGCGAATTCCTGGGGCGCAACGGCGATTGCCAGGCCCCCTTGGGCATGCGCCAGTCACGGCTGTCGGGGCGTATCGGCGGCGGTCTGGACCCATGCGCGGCACTGCAAGTGGCGCTGCAGCTGGAGCCTGGCGAAAGTCGGGAAGTGGTGTTCCGCCTGGGCGCCGCCCGGGACGCCCAAGCCGCCACCCGCTACGTCCAGCAATACCGGGGCGTGCAGACCGCATTGGGCGAGTTTGACAAGGTCAGCGCCTACTGGCGGCGGACACTGGATACCGTGCAGATCGAGACGCCAGAACCTGCACTGGATGTGCTGGCCAACGGCTGGTTGATGTACCAGGTGATCGCGTGTCGGTTCTGGGCACGCAGCGGCTTCTACCAGTCCGGCGGTGCCATCGGATTTCGCGACCAGTTGCAGGACAGTATGGCCATGGTCCATGCCGCTCCGGCGGCGGCGCGCCAACATCTGCTGGCGTGCGCTGCGCATCAGTATGCCGAAGGCGACGTGCAGCACTGGTGGCATCCACCACTGCAGCGCGGGGTGCGCACCCGCTGCTCGGACGACCTGCTATGGCTGCCGCTGGCAGCCAGCCGCTACGTAGAGACCACCGGGGACTACGCGGTGCTTGACGAGCCGGTCGGCTACCTGGAAGGGCGCCCGCTCAACGCCGGCGAAGAGTCCTACTACGACCTGCCTGGCCACTCGGCCCTGATCGAGAGTCTGTACCAGCATTGTCAGCGCGCCCTCGACCACGGTCTGCAGTGCGGGGCCCAAGGCCTGCCGTTGATGGGCAGCGGCGACTGGAACGACGGCATGAACCGGGTTGGCGAACAAGGGCAAGGCGAAAGCGTGTGGTTGGGCTTTTTTGGCTACGAGGTGCTGCGGGCATTTGGCAGCGTTGCCCTGCGCCAGGGCGACAGCGCCTTTGCGCTGCGCTGCACCATCCAGGCCGCCGCACTCGCCGAAAACCTGGAAGCGCACGCCTGGGACGGCGGCTGGTACCGCCGCGCCTGGTTTGACGATGGTCAAGTGTTGGGGTCGGCGAGCAATCAGGAATGCCGGATCGACTCAATCGCGCAAAGCTGGGCAGTGCTGTCGGGCGTCGCGTCGCCCGAGCGTGCGCGTCTGGCCATGGCCGCGGTGGACAGCCACCTGGTGCGCCGCGACATTGGCATCGTCAAACTGCTCGACCCGCCCTTCGATAAGGGCACCCTGGACCCTGGCTACATCAAGGGCTACCTGCCAGGGGTGCGGGAAAACGGCGGTCAGTACACCCATGCGGCGATCTGGGCAAGCATGGCCTATGCGCACCTGGGCGAGGCCGACAAGGCCTGGGAGCTGCTGCGTCTGATCAACCCGGTGCGCCAGAGCTGCAACGCGCTGATCGATACCTACAAGGTCGAACCCTATGTCATGGCCGCCGACGTCTATGCAGTTGCGCCCCACGCCGGGCGGGGTGGTTGGAGCTGGTACACCGGCTCTGCCGGCTGGATGTACAGGTTGATCGTAGAAAACCTGCTGGGGCTGCAACGCAGTGGCGACACCCTGCGCCTGCAGCCACTGTTGCCGGCAGGCTGGCCAGGTTATGTGCTGCATTACCGCTTTGGTAGCGCCCATTACCGGATCGAGGTACGCGACAGCGGCAGCGAGCTGATCCTGAGCCTGGACGGCGAGCAGCTCGCCGAAGCCAAGCTTCAGCTGAAGGACGACGGGCGCATGCACCACGTCATCGCCCAGTGTCGGGCTGCTCCATGCCTGCCTGCTGAACCGCTGGGCGCGCCATGACCGCGCAGACGGAAGCTTCGGCCCCGCTAGGCTAAGCTTGTACCGACACGACTCCGTCTACGGTCCTACGCATGCAACCCACGCAAAAACCCCAAAGCAACCACTTGTTGGCTGCACTGTCGTCAGAGACGTTCAGCCGTTTGGAGCCGGACCTGGAGCATGTGAACCTGCCCTTGGGCAAGGCCCTGTACGAGTCCGGGGACACCCTGCGCCACGTCCACTTCCCGACCGATGCCATCGTTTCGCTGCTGTATGTGATGGAAAACGGCGCCTCGGCCGAAATCTCGGTGGTAGGTAACGAAGGGCTAGTGGGCATTGCCGTGTTCATGGGTGGTGAAAGCACACCCAGCCGGGCCATCGTACAAAGCGCAGGGCATGCCTATCGCCTGCCCGTGCAAAGGCTCAAGGACGAGTTCAACCGCCATGGCGAGCTGATGACGTTCATGCTGCGCTACACCCAGGCATTGATCACCCAGATGGCGCAAACCGCGGTGTGCAACCGGCATCACTCCATCGACCAACAGTTGTGCCGCTGGCTGTTATTGTCGCTTGACCGCCTGCCGGGTGATCGCCTGTGCATGACTCAGGAACTGATCGCCAACATGCTGGGCGTTCGCCGCGAGGGTGTGACCGATGCTGCAGGCAAGCTGCAGCGTCTGGGGGTGATCGAGTACAACCGCGGGCAGATCAGGGTGCTCGACAGATCACGCCTGGAACTGCTGAGCTGTGAATGCTACGCCGTAGTGAAGAAAGAGACCGAGCGGCTGCTGCCCTACGTGCCGGGCTGATAGTGCGAACCCATGGTTCCAGGCCGTGCACCACGACACCCAGGTGCTGGAGGCCTCTTCCAGCCGGGGTGCGCACGGTCGTCAGCCCATCTGCTGCCACAAGATCAGCAACCCGGGCACCCAAGCTGTGAAGATCGCGCACAGCAGAGTCATTGCCGCCACCAGACGCTGGATCTTCCTGGCCAGCGCCAGCAACAGGAAAAAGCTGAACCACAACACCGTCCACGCCGCCCAGTTCAGCACATCCCATACCTTCAACAGCCCTTCGGCGCCAGGGATGGAACTGACTGTCACCACCAGCGCCGTCACGCTGACGAACAGGCAGAACCAGCCTAGCCCGCGCCCATCAACCTGCAGCACCTGGTTGGCGGCCACCCACAGGTAGGTAAAGGCGAACAGGAGGGTCAAGGCACCGGCCTTGATGCCTTCGGCCGAGCCCACCACGAAGATCAGGTAGACCGCCACCAACAGGCTGAGCAAACCGACAAACAGGTTGATCACCGCCACTTCGCGGTCAGTGATACGCCCCATCAGCCAGATGCTGTTGATGAACAACACTGCACCCACATACAGCAGAACCAGTCCGTACAACATGGCAACCTCTTCTCATTCGAATTGTTTTAGGGTTTTTCTTGCCATTTCCAGCATCGACAGCCGCTGTTTCATCGCCTCTTTCGACAAGTAGGCATGAGCTTCAGGCTCCTGCCAGCCCTGGGCCGCCATCAGCAGGACCTTGGCCTTGTTGATGTCGGCCTGGTGCTCCAGACGCTCCTGCAACTGGGCATTCTTCTGCATCAAGCGGGCCTGGGCTTCGCTGTTGCTTCTGGCGCACACCAACGCCGGAAGCACCTTGTGGTTGTCCAGAGGCAGTACCATCACGCCGTGACACCCCAGCTCCAGGATTTGCGAAAGAATGGTCGGGCTCTCGTACTCCACCAAGGCGATGGCGGTCAGGCGTACGCCGCCCTGCGCCAGCAGCTTGCCCAGCTCGGCATGGTGGCGGCCTTCGAACACCCCGCAAAACACCAGGTCGGTGTGGGTGTCGAACGCCTTGGGCGGTGGCCAGCACTGCTTCACCGAGCAGCCGATACGCATCAGTTGCAACACCAGGGCATCAGTGATTTCACTGGGCGGACAAACGATGCCCACGTGCAGTTCACGCAACGTGTTCAGGATGTTCGACGTGCTCATGAGGGGCCGCCTCCCATCATGCTCACGGTCCAGTCGTCCAGGTTGTGAACCACCACATAGGGGTCAGGGCGGATGGTCGTAGGCGATTGCCATTTGATGCAGATCTGCCCGCGCGCATCGATCTCGCCGATACGTGAAAACAGGTGCGAGTGGTTGTTCTGCTGCTCCACCTGCACCCTGCCCTGGGGGCTATCCATGCTCGCGTGGTACAGGTGATTGCGGATTACCTCCACCTCCAGGCTGCCGGTGGCATTTACCGCCTGGCACAGCATGCGCATCTGGCAATACGCCGCCTCGGCCCAGGCAGTGATCCGCACATCGGCCGGAAAGAACGCACGGCACTGACGGACGAATGCGTTGCTTTGCGGTGACTCGACGCTGGTGAAGTAGGGTGCCACGACGATGTTGCCACGGGCTGCCTCGGCCCCCATTTCGGCAATTTCTGCCTCGCTGGTAGTCAAGCTGGCGATCGGCGGCCGAGGGCCATTACCATAGCGCTGCGCCATTGCTTGGTAGAAGCTTGCCGTCCCCGTACCGACCACGGTCGAGAACACCACGTCAGGGGCAGAACGCACCACCCGCTCGACCACCTGGGCCAGGTCATCGGCCGAGGGGTACAGGGGCATGTAGGCTTCTTCCACCACTTCGCCACCATGCTGCTTGTACAGGTGGCGCATGACATGGTTGCTTTCCCGCGGGTAGATGTAGTCGGAACCGACGAAGGCGACCCTGGCGCCGTAATGACGTGTCAGGTATGCCGCCAGTGGCGCGCTATTCTGGTTAGGTGCCGGCCCGCCGTAGATGATATTGGGCGAGTACTCGAAGCCCTCATAGGGCGTGGGATAGAACAGCAAGCCATCGGCGCGCTCGATGACGGGCATCACGGCTTTGCGGGTGTGCGACATGTAGCAGCCGAGCATCAGGCGCACACCGTGGTTGCGCACATAGTCGTCACACAGATTGCGATAACGGTCCGGGTCGCCCCCGGGGTCACCGACCAGGGTCAGAACCGGTTCGCCAAGTACGCCCCCCTCGCGGTTAACCTGTTCGACCGCCAGCAGCGCGCCACAGCGCTGCGAGCGTTCAATGGCTGCGGTAACGCCGGTTTCGGCGAACAGCAAGCCCACCTTCAATTGCCTGTCTTGTCTACTCATCACACCATCCTGTGACAACTGTCATGTCGGCAACGAAAAACGGATGCGCCCGCGCTCAAGGTGGCCGGCCACCGTCATGCACGTCACTTCTGCCTGGCATGGGATGCGGTTACCAAGCAGGTACTCGGCCAGTGGCACTTCCAGCTCATGGCGGATAAAGCGCTTGAGTGCACGCGCGCCAAACTCCAGGTCATGGCCTTCGCTGGCCAGCTTGCCAACCACCGCCGCATCCAGCTGCAGGCGGCAGTGATGCTTGGCAAGACGCCGGTTCAGGCGCGACACCTCCAGTTCAATGATGCGCTCGCTCACCTCCTGTTCGATGGCATTGAACACCACAGTGCTGTCGATGCGGTTGACGAACTCGGCAGAAAAACGCTTCACCAGGCGCCGCCGCACCAACCCCAGCAAACGCTCGCGGCGCCCTGCCTGCAGGCCAAGCAGACGCCGCAGCGGCGCCAGCGGGCCCAGCCGGTGCTGGCGTATTTCGTCTGCCGCCAGGTTGCTGGTCATGAACACCAGTGTGTTACGGAAATTGAAGCTCTTTTCACCGGAGGCCAAGCGCAGCAGGCCATTGTCGAACACATTGAGCAGCGCCTGGGACACCTCCTTGCTGGCCTTCTCCAGCTCATCGAACAGCACGATCCCTGGGCGCCCTTGGCTCCCGTCCAGCAGCGCCTGGTCAAACAGCGTGCGGCCTTCCTTGGCGCCAGCATAGCCCGGTGGTGCGCCGGTCAGAGCAGCGGCGTAGTGTTCCTGGGCCAGCGTGTTCATGTCGACCCGGCAGAAGGCATCGGCATCACCGTGCAGGGCGCGGGCCAGGGCACGCACGACCTCGGTCTTGCCGACCCCGGTCGGGCCGAGGAACAATGCCGTGAACAGCGGGCGGCGCGGGTCGAGAATATCCGCACGCACCACCGTGAGCACATCTTCGATGGCCTGCAAGGCTTCGTCCTGGCCCAGCACTTCGTTGCGTACTACCTGCATGACGGCAGCGACATCGAAGCGGAAACGCGACTGCAGGGTGTCTTCACTGCGCAGGTGGGTCTCGACGATTGCCCGGGTGTGGCAGTTTTCGGCACTCAGTGCAGCACTGGAGGACGCATCGCGACGCGTCTGCTCCAGCAGGTCATTCAAGAACGGCATGGTCTTCCCCTCGCTTTGTGAAACAGCGTGCCCGCAGGCACGCCGGGCAACCCCGTCAGCGGGCTTCCTTTTCCTTGGCATCGTACGGAAGGCTGCCGACCGGGCACTGCGCCACCCCCGAGGTACGCCGGGTCAGGGCCTCGACGTTCTCGCGGGCCTTCTCGGCATCCAGCACCCAGGTGCGGTAGAACTCGAATGGGCATTCGGCAATGCCGCGGTCGCCGTCGCCAGACAAATGCATACCGCTGTAGCCACGGTGCAGGATCTTGTACAGGTGGTTTTGCGACTGGTCGTTCTGCCGCGCATCGCGAATTTGCGAGATCGACAGCTGGGCGTACTGGATACCCATCTCCTCTTCACCGCACTCGCCGAGTGTACGGCCATCGAAACCGATGATTGCCGAGTGACCGAAGTAGGAGTACACACCATCGAAGCCCGCGGCGTTGGCCACTGCAACGTAGCAGTTGTTAGCCCACGCCATGGCCTTGGCCATCAGCACCTGCTGGTCCTTGGCCGGGTACATGTAACCCTGGCAGCGCACGATCAGCTCGGCGCCTTTCATGGCACAATCGCGCCAGATTTCCGGGTAGTTGCCGTCATCGCAGATGATCATGCTGATCTTCAGGCCCTTGGGGCCATCGGCAACGTAGGTCTGGTCGCCCGGGTACCAGCCCTCGATCGGGCACCAGGGGATGATCTTGCGGTACTTCTGCACGATCTCGCCATTGTTGTCGATCAGCACCAGCGTGTTATAGGGGGATTTGCGCGGGTGCTCTTCATGGCGCTCGCCGGTCAGCGAAAACACGCCCCAGACATTGGCCTTGCGGCAGGCCTGGGCGAACACTTCGGTTTCCACGCCGGGTATGGCCACGGCGGTTTCCATCATTTCGGCCGGGTCATACATGATGCCCTGCAGGCTGTACTCTGGAAAAATCACCAGATCCATGCCCGGCAGCCCCTGCTTCATGCCGACAATGATGTCGGCGATCTTCCTGGCGTTTTCGAGCACTTCATCGCGGGTATGCAGGCGCGGCATCTTGTAGTTGACCACGGCAACGCCGACGGTGTCATTGCTGCTGGAAATATCACCATGACGCATGTTGAACACCTCTTGTTGTTATTTTTCAGGGACGAAAAAAAGCCCTCTCCGCATGCGGAGAGAGCTCATTTGCTCTTTGGGGTTCGGTGTGGAGGCAGCGACATCGCCATTGATGCGCGGCTCCTGACAACCAACGGTATATGCCGGGTGTGGCGGCTTGTCAACCCGCCATCAACCGTTGCCGCTTCAGGCGCCGAGTGAACACAGCACGCTTTGCAGCTTGTCTCGGGTGGTATGCGTGCAGGCCTGCATGGGCTCGCGCAGCTCGTCTGCAATCAGGCTTTGCAGCTGCAACGCCGCCTTGACCACGGCCGGGTTGGGCTCGGCAAAGGCCACTTTGATCCAGGGCAGCAACTGGTAGAACGTACCACGCGCGGCGGCCCAATCGCCGCTGTCAACCTGCTGCACCATGCGTACGTACAGGTCGGCGCGCACATGTGCGGAGGCTGAAATGGCCCCTGCCCCACCCAGGCACAGGTTATTGAAGATCTGCAGGTCTTCACCGGCCAGCACCTGGGCGTGGCCGTCCTCGATCAGGGCCATGGTCGTCTCGCTGTCACCACCACAGTCTTTCACCGCTGCAATGCGTGGATGGCGCACGATACGGCGCAGGGTTTCACGTTCCATGCGTACGCCAGTGCGGTAGGGAATGTCGTAGACGATCACTGGCACGCTGGCGGCATCGGCCACGGTGGCGAAGAAGGCTTCGATGCCAGCCTGCGAAGGGCGGATGTAGCAAGGTGCGGGAACCAGCAGCCCGCCAATGTCACGCTGCTGGATTTCAGCCTGGAAGGCCAGCAACTCACGCAGGTTGTAACCTGACAGGCCCATCACCACCCTGCCAGGCTCCACCCAGGCCAGCACGGCATCCAGCACTGCCAGTTGCTCGGCCTTGGACAACGCCGCTGCCTCACCCGTGGTACCGCACACCACAAAACCGGCCACACCGTCTTCGAGCAGCTTCTTCACCAGCTTTTCCAGGCCTGGGAAGTCGATTTCATTGGCGCGCATTGGCGTGACGAGGGCGATCCAGATACCACGGAAATTCGACATGCAAAAACTCCTGATGTTGACCGAAAGTCAGCGTCAGCAGGGCAAAGAGTGGAAGTGGTGGCAGGGATACCTGGCGCCTTCTGTCTCGTCAGCCCACCTGACGAGACAGCGCGCCTCGGTCAGATGAGCGGCTGTTTCTTGGATTTCTTGGCAACGGCAACGCACGCGTCTGCCTGAGCGATGAAGCCCGAAGCGGAAATGGCGTGGTTGGATGTGGACATGCTGGCAAGCCCGTTGCGTAGGTATGGCTGGATAATGGTGGGGCGGCGTACCTGGTGTCAACCCTTGGCCCGCATCGCCCCGTGCAGGCCGCCCCTTGCAACGCAGTGATTGCCGTCACCGCCACTCGCTGTAAGGCTCCAGCGGTGTCACCGGCAGGGCCAGGTTGCCTCGCCACGGTTCGAACAGGTAGCGCAGGTAGAGCATGCCATGGCTAGGCGCATAGTCATCGCTGTGCTGCCAGTCGAAGCCGCCGCCCAGTACCCACTGGTCACTCAGGCGCCGTTCGAACAGACCGCGCAGGCGGTAGCCCAACCCGCTGCTGTCGCTGGCTTCGGTCATCGCATCGATGTTGGAGTCGACGCCATAGTGCGCCAGTACCTTGCGGTTGATGTGTGCGTCCGGGTACAAGCGGCTACTGCCACTATGGGCCTGAGACCAGCTGACGGAACCTTCCAGCAGCAACGACCAGTCGTAGTTGCGCCAGGCATAACTGACCGGCACGCCCACCGAACTGTAGCGCTGCGGGCTGTAGTAACCGCCCTGCCCCAGGCTGTAACCGCCCAGGTCCTTGTCGTGACGCCAGTGCATCAGCGTCACGCCAACACGTACACGCTCGTCGGCCTTTTCCACCACGCGGTGGTAAAAGCCGGCCATGGCCCGGGTCCGCTGGTTGTCGGCCACGTTTTCGCCGTACAGCCAATGGTGCCCCAGGCTGGCCCACACCCCGTTGTCGCCACCTTGGTCCCAGCTCAGGCCGAGCGTGGCGCCATTGGCAGTGACCCCACCCCAGCGCACGCCCGTCGGGCGGTCGCGTGCGCCGGCGAACGACAGCAATGAATTGCTCATCGGCCGGCGCGAGGCGGTCAGCGACCAGCCAACCTGCCCGAGGTCACCGTTGAGCGTTGCGCCGCCCAGCCAGTTGTTGATTGCATAGCCCTGGGTGGTGCCCAGGTCGAACGCCCAGCGGCTGCCCTGCCAACCCAACGCCAGCAGGCTGCCGTTTGCAGTCTGCGATCCCCCCGTGCACGCGGGCAGTGTTTCCCCGTCAGCGCTCTTGCCAACAAACTGGCAGCTGCCGAAGTCGGGGGTGTAGCTTCCCTGATCGTTCGGTTCGAACGACCCGGCAGCCATGCCAATGCGCTCTACCCGCGCAAACGCGGTGCCCTCCTGCCAAGGGGTGTCGACGTGCAACAAGGTCGACTGGGTACTCAGTTCCGACGTGCCGGGCGTACCGTCATCCTCGCGCCAGCCGTAGTCATGCATCAGCGTCACATGGGTATTGCGCTGGCGATACAGGGCGTCCACATCACTGCGCAGGCTACGGGCCAGCCAGTCGTCGCCATCCTGCTCGCGGCTGGCCAGGGTCAATGCACGGTCATCCCGTGGCGCTACGGCAGCACGGTCCAGCAACTGCGCATCGGCCATCGCTGCCGCGTAAAGGTCCAGTGCTCGTTGAGGATCATCCTGCGCTACCAGGCGGGCTGCGTCGCGCCGCAACAACGGATCGGGTCGCGTCTGCTGCGCGGCAATCCGGTCAAGCAGCCTGGCCGCCTGATCGTGTTCACCCAGCGCGGTCCACACCGCCGCCAGGCGCCGCTGGGCGTTGCCGTCATCAGCGGCAAATTTTGGCACCTTCACGCCCAGCATGTGCCGGGCCTGCTGCAGGTTGCCTTCGGCCACGGCGCTTTCCATCACCCCAAGGCGTGCATCAGGACGCCCAGGCTGCGCGACCAGCACACGCTGGTAATAACTGCGCGCCTTGCCATGTTCACCACGCGCGGCTGCCCAGTCAGCCAACAGCATCAAGTCGTCCGGGCTACCTTCACCACGCGCCAGGCCGGCTTCAAGCAAGGCTGTCGCCTCGACACTGCGGCCTTGTGCCTGCAACTGCTGCGCAGAGGCCAGGGTCATACGCCGTTGAACACGTTGCTCCAGCGCGTGCATGTCCGCGCTCCAGGTCGCCTGAGGTACCGCCCTCAGACTGTCCAGAGCCAAGGCATCACGGTCGCTGGACTCCAGGAACAGGCCGTGGGCATAGCGCGTTGCCGGATCACGTGGCTGGTGCTGCACCAGCCTGGCAAATGCCGCGTCGGCCTCGCCAGTGCGCCCTTGGTGACGCAGACTGTTGGCCAGCTGATACACCAGCCAAGGCTCATCCGGGGCCAGGGCCGCGGCCTGGCCCAGCACGTGGCTGGCCGTCGACCAGTCCTCGCGCTGCAGGGCTTCGTCCCCTTGCTGGCGTAGCCGCGCAAGTTCCAGGCTGCGTCGCAGGCTGGCGAACTGCGCCTGCTGCCGTGGTGGCAGGCTGTCCAGGTATGCCTGCGCCTTGCCTGGCGACTGCGCCTGGTAAACGCGCATCAAGCCACGCACGGCACTTTCGTTATCCGGCGCCATACGCCTTACCTGCAGGTACTGCCGCTCGGCAGCCGCCACATCGCCTTCGGCCAGCGAGACATCTGCCAGGCCCAACAACGCGTATTCATCCTTTGGCCGTTGCTGGCGAGCCTGCCGGTAAAGTGCGCGCGCACCGCGCACGTCTTTCGCCGCCAGGGCCTGCTCGGCTTTCTTCAGCAGGGCCCAATACTGGCTGGACGACTCCAGGTCCTTCCATTGGCTGATCCAGTAGGTGTCCTGCTCCTTGGCGCTCGCCGCGCGGAACGCCGCATGGGCGTCTTCATGGCGGCCCTGGCGCATCAACGCATAACCCAAGGCCCCATACAGGCCGGCATCGCCCGGGTACTGGCGCAGGGCGCGGCGCAGCTGCGTTTCAGCTTCGGCATTACGGCCCTTGTCGAGCAATGCCTTACCCCGTTGACCGGCCTGCCATGCCGGGTCGGCCAGCAGCTTGCGCTGTTGTTGCAAGGTCTCGCTGGCCTGTGCCAACAACGGCGAAGCCGGGTAACGCTGAAGAAAGGCCTGCCAGGCTGCCGCGCTGGTGGCACTCACGGCTTGCCCGGACAGGTAGTCGAACTCGCGCTGGGCAGCGGCATCCCGTGCACCAGGGTCTCGCGCCAGCTGATCGAGCACGGCCAAGGCCTCGCGGTCACGCTTTTCGGCGAACAACCAACCGGCCAGGGTCTGGCGCAGCCCGGCACTGCCTGGATACTGCTGATCCAACCGCTGCAACTGGCGGATTGCCTCAGGGCGTTGTCCTGGCAGGTTGCCGCGCACGCGCCAATAGTCCAGGGCCAATTCAAGGCTGGGTGGTTCGCCGGCAAACAACTGTTCGTACACCGCCAGCGCCTCTTCATTACGGCCGGTAACCGCCAGCAGACGCGCCTGCTGCAGGCGCCGCGCAGGCGCCGGTTGTTGAAGTTCAAGCAGGCGTGCGGCCTGACGTGCTTGCAGGCTGCCAGGTGCCACGGCACTGATCCGCGCACTCAACTGCTCGGCTTCACTGCTGTTCTTCTCGCGCAATGCCAGGCTCAAGGCCGCCAGCAACACGTCCGGGTTGCGCGGCTCAAGCAACTGCAAACGGCCCAGCGCATCGCGTACCAGGTCGTCACGGTGCAGCGCTTCGCCACGGCGTACCTGGTCCAGCAGCCATTGGCGCTGTTCATCGACATCCTTGGGTTGCGCATCTGCCTGGCAGGTTATTGCCGCCAGCATCAACACGCCGATCATTCGCTGCATGGCGCGCTCCAGGCCGGCAACAGGCGGCCGTGCGGGTCAAAACGGTAACGGGCCTCGTCGAAGCCCTGGCCGAACAGCGCCAGCACCTGGCTGTAATACGCCTTGGCCTCGACCGGCTGTTCGCGCAAGCGCTGGCGCTGGGCCGCCAAGCCGGCCACGTACTCAGGCGAGGCAGCAAGCAATGGCAGCAAGGCCGCAGAGAAACCCGCCGGGCCATGGCCGCGGGCTTCACCGCTGCGTGCATCCAACTGCTCAGGAGGTAGCCCCTGGCGCTGGGTCAATGCCGCCATCGGCGCATAATGGGCCACCAGTTCGCGGCGTTGCGCAGCACCCTCGGCCAACATGCCAACCCACAGGTATACACGAATGGCGTCATAATCACCGGCATTGCCATGTTTCGTGTCTGCCGCTGGTTTTCCGGCCGGCGTCCACAGCAACCAGTCCGGGGCAAAGCCCTTTGGCGACGATGCCAACCACAAACGCCGCGTGTTGGCCGCCAGCTCACCCCACAAGGGGTCCACCTCGCTGAAGCGGTCGAGCAACTGCAGCGGCAGGTAGCTGGGGTTCAGGCGGGTACCCTGGGCGTCTTCGAAACCGTAGTCACCTGGCAGCAACATCACGCCAAGGCCTGGAAGCTTGCGCACGGTCTGCGCGGCGATACGCCACAGCAGGTGCTGGCCCAGTTGCGTGTAGGCCGGCTGGTCCCACAACCGCCCTGCTTCCAGCAGGCTGTAGGCGATCCACAGATCGGCATCGCTGGCGTTGTTGGCGTCCAGCACCTGCCACTGCTGCTGCCCGTCACGGCCCCACAGCCAGGCAGGCAGATGCCGGACCAGGTCACCCTCGGCGAGGTTGTTGCTGGTCCAACGCAGCAACTGCGCGAAGGTTTGCCGATCGTTGCCTACCAGGGCGAAGAACAGCGCGTAACTCTGCCCTTCCGAGGTGGTGATCAGGCGCTCGTCACTCGGGTCGATGACCCGCCCATCCACACTCACCAGCTCGGCCTTGAACCGCTCCCAGGCAGGCCATGGGCAAACCGACCCGGCATTGGCGAAGACGGGCAGGCCTAAGGCGACCAGCCCTACCAGCATCTGACGCATCATCACCCCGCCTCACCCAAGCGGCGCTTGCCTGCCCAGCGCAGTGCCCGCCACAACAAGAAGGCGAACAGCACCACGCAAACAGCCGCGATCACCGCCAGCAACACAGGGTGCTCGGACAAGTGGAACCACAGCAGCAGCCACCACGGCAACGCGCCCACGAAGTAGTGCTCGCCGACGAACTGGCTGCTCACGCCACTGCTGCGTACCAGCGTTACCGAACCCGCCAACGCATCGAGCTTGCCCACATCGCCAAGCACGTCGCGCAGCAATGCGTAATCGCTGTCGCTGTTGGCCAGCAAGGCCACAACACTGCGCTGCTCGTGGAACGGCGACTTCAGCCCGGTGATGGCCGCAATCGGCGCCTGGGCGCTGACCGCCACGCGGCTGCTTGCAGCCACCGGCTCAGTATCGAAACGCTGGCCACCGGGCAACGATGCGCTGCGGCCCTGCAGTAACCAGTCACGCTGGGCGCTGAGCAACAGGCCAAGGTCGGGCGCATCGCGCAGGGCCTCGGGCAGGCTGCCGATCAGCAGCAAGTCGGCGTCTGCCGCTGCGACCTGTTGCCAGTCGTCGATCAATTGCAGGCCAAGCGCCGGGTAACCGATCTGTCCGGCCAACCCGCCAACCGTGTCGAGCAAAGTGCCGACCTGCATCGCCGTAGGTTTGGCCGGCATGATGACCAGCGTCTCGGACAGGTCGGCCATGCGGCTGAACGGGAAGCCACTGCGGGCGAATGCACGCAGGTCGGGCATGGCGATGTAATGGTGGTAACCGGAAAGGTCGATGGTGGAGTTGTCGTCGATTGCTGCACGCACGTCCACCGGCAGCGAGGTCTGGCAGCGATCGCGCTGGGCGCTGCCCAGGGTACTGGCAAAGCTGAAGTCGAAGCGCAGGCGGTTGCGGTCGCCAATCTTCAGCGCCGGTACCAGCGAGTTCTCGGTCAATGCAGTATTGTCACCGGACAGCACTGCCAGGCGCATTTCTTCAAGGGTACCGCCGCGCCGGTCATTGCCCACCAGCGGCATGCTGGTGATGTACTGATCGTTGACGCTGATGCTCAGGCGCGATTCGTCGGTCACCGCTGGCGCCGTATAGCGGTACAGGGTGCGCAGCGGAATACCCTGGTTGCGCCAGACGAACAAGTCGGGCGGCAGGTTCAGTTCCAGTGTCACCGGCCGCGGTTGCAGGCCGCTGACTTGCAGTTGCTCGGGGTAATCCAGCAGCTCGGCAAAGCGTACCGGCCGGTCGGTGCGCGTCCAGTTCGGCGCATCGTAGGGCTGGCGCGGTTGCAGCGCGGTCATCTGCTCCACCTTCACGCGCGCGCCGCGGAACAGATTGTTGCCAACCGCCAACGCCGAGGCGGCCTTGATCAGGTCGTCGTCGTTACGGCCCAGCACCAGCAGCACTTTGCTGAAGCGGTCGTCCGGGTGATCGATCATCTGCAGCACGGGGCCGTCGACCGGCGGGAACTGCTGCAGATCAGCGAGGAACGCCGGGCGACGGTCGTTGCTGGCAAACACGATGCTCGGTGCAGGTTTATCGCCACGGGCCGGCAGGCGGTTGTACAGCACAGGGAAGCTGGCCTTGCGCCAACCGGCCTGGCTGCCGAAGTAGGATGCCAGGATTGCCGCCGCACGCTGCTCGCCCAGGCTCGGCACGCCGCTGAACACCACCGGCAGTACTACCTTGCCGGTGTCGCGGGTATCGAAGAACGGCAACGGGAAATACGCCAGGTCGTTTTCCAGCACCAGCGCCTGCTCGTGCAACTGCACCTGGCTCTTGCGGTTAAGGTTCAGCCACAGGCCGCTGTGGGCCGGGTCTTCGCAGACATCGGTATAGTGCCCGACAAACTCCAGACGTACCCGGTTGAAGTCGCCGAGCAGTTTCGGGTCCAACGGCAACTGGCGACGCACACGCTGGCCCAACTGCTCCTTTTCCACCGGAACTACGCCCATCAGCTCGTCGTTGAGGTAGACGCGCAGGTGCGACAGGTTCGGCAGCAAGGCTGGCGAAGGCGTGTAGTCCAGTTGCAAGCTGGCATCGGTGGCCAGGCGATCGCGACGCAGGCCAAACTCGATATGCTCGCTGTTGCGTACGCCCAGCAGCAGGCTGTCGGACGCATGCCCAAGCTGCTCGAAGGTTTTCGCAACCGGCCAGTTTGGCACCGTAGGTGTGGGTACCGCAGGCTCGGCAAGCGGAGCTACAGAAGCAGCAGCGGCGCTCTGCGACAAGGCGGTAAACAGCGCCATCGCCAGGCCCCAGGTACGCGCGGGATAACCAGTCATCATGCGTCTCGATCAACAGGGTTCATGGAAGGGATTGCCCGCGGTGTGCGGGGCCAGTAGCTGGCCAGCCACAGCGCCAGCGAACGCAGTGGGCGCAACCACGCCCGTAGCCATGGCGGCATGTGCTCGACCAGGCGCACGTAACCGACGCCGCCCAGCTTCAACACATCGATCAGGCTGCGCAGCGGGCGCTCGACCTCGTGCTGCTCGTTCCAGCCAAGCCAGGCATCGGCGCGGGCAAAGGTGCAGTGGACCAGGTCGATACGCTGCTGCAGGGCGAGGTCGCGGAACACCAGGCCGACGTGTTGCCCGACGGTACGGGTGACGCACGCCTGGAAGGCGAACTCGCGTTGGCCGCGGTTGAGCAGCAGGCGTACCTGCTCCCCCGGTTTCAACTCCAGACCGGGCTGTACCTGCAGGCCGATACCGCCGTCGGAGTAGTCGACCAGGGTGCAGGGGTAGGCATGACCGCTGGCCAGCATCAGCCCCGCCGGCAAGCGCATCGGCACCCGATGGGCGCGGCGCACCTGGCGCACTTCGGCGGCCACCGCAACTGCGGCACCGATAATCAGCAGGTTGTAGATCACCCACAGCGAGCTGACGATCACCGTGCCGATTTCTGCCGTCGGGCCGGTGACCAGGCGCCACACCGCAAAGCCCAGACCCACCACGTTGAGCGCCGCCAGCCACAGGTAAGGTTGGGCGATGCGCCAGTCGAACTGTTCCTGCTCCATCAGGCCGCCCTTGGCGGTGACGTTGAACGTGCCTTTTTTCGGCGCGAACAGCGCCACCGTGGTCGGACGGGCGATGTACCAGGCCAGTACGGTCTCGTAGACCTCGCCCCAGAAGGTTTGTCGGTACTTGCCCTGCATCCGCGAGTTGGTCAGGCTGGCGTGGATCATGTGTGGCAGCACGTACAGCAGAATCATCAATGCCGGTGCGTAGATGATGTAGGCATGCAGCAACAGGAACGCCAGTGGCGCCGTCAGGAACACCAGCCGCGGCAGGCCGGCCAGGAAGTGCAGCATCGCGTTGGCGTAGCACACCCGCTGGAACAGGCTAAGGCCACGCCCGAACAGCGGGTTGTCGGTGCGGAAGATCTGCACCATCCCACGGGCCCAGCGAATGCGCTGGCCGATGTGCGCCGACAGGCTTTCAGTGGCCAGGCCCGCAGCCTGCGGAATGCTCAGGTAGGCTGACGTCCACCCTTGGCGATGCAGGCGCAGGGCGGTGTGGGCATCTTCGGTCACGGTCTCGACGGCAAAACCACCGATGCTTTCCAGCGCAGTGCGGCGCAGCACGGCACAGGAGCCGCAGAAAAACGCCGCGTTCCACATATCGTTGCCGTCCTGGATCAGGCCGTAGAACAGCTCCCCTTCGTTGGGGCGGCGGCGGAACGAGCCGAGGTTGCGCTCGAACGGGTCAGGCGAGAAGAAATGGTGCGGTGTCTGCACCAGCGCCAGTTTAGCGTCCTTGAGGAACCAGCCCACGGTCAGTTGCAGGAAGGAGCGCACCGGCACATGGTCGCAGTCGAAGATGGCGATCAACTCGCTGTCGGTGACGCCCAGCGCATGATTGAGGTTACCGGCCTTGGCATGCTTGCTGTCGGGCCGCACGATATACCCTACCCCGACTTCGTCGGCAAAGGCACGAAACGCGTCGCGGCGGCCATCATCGAGGATATAGATGTGCAGGCACTCGCGTGGCCAGTCCAGGCCCAGCGCGGCCATTACCGTGGTGCGCACCACTGACAGGTCTTCGTTGTAGGTAGGGATCAGCAAATCGACGGTTGGCCAGTGCCTGACGTTGGCCGGGAGGTTTGCCGGCTTGCGCTGCAATGGCCAGCTGGTCTGGATGTAACCCAGGATCAGCACGAACCACGAATAGGTTTCTGCCGCCAACAGGATCACCCCGAATACCAAGTCGGTGGTGTCGTTCCAGTTCAGGGTCGAGGTGTAGCGCCACCACAGATAGCGGCACGAGATGATGGTCGACAGCACGATCAGCATCAGGGTCGGGAAACGCCCCGGCATGTGTCGCACCAGCATGGCGATAACCAGGAGCAGGCAGATGAACATCAGCTGCGCCAGGTAGCCGAACGGCTCGGTCACGCACAGCAGGGCGAGGCTGAGGGCGAATACCGTCAGCACGCTATAGAACGCCCGCCGGGCAAACACGCTCAGGCCGCGCAGGCGTGCCGAGGCCTGGTGCTTGAAAACACTGGCGCGGTAGCGCGCGGGTACCTGTTGCAATGCATCGATCAGCAGGCCGCGGTAGTGGCGCGCCACCCCGCCTGCCGCCCGCAGGTGCATGCGCACAGCGCCCAACGCGCGGCGGCCAGGCCCTGCTGTACGTGCCTGCGGTTGGCGCCGCAGCAACAACCACAGGCTCTGGATCAACAGACGCAGCGGGTCACCCAGGGTTGGGCGCTTGCCCGCCAGCTGCGGGTACAGGCGTTGGCGCTCGGCCAGCAGCGCCTGCCAGGCGGGTGACTCCAGGCGCAGAAACAGGAAGGCCAGCCACACGCCGAGGGTGAACAGCCATGCGACCGGCAGACGCGCGCCACGGACAGTGAACCAGGTATAGGCCGACAGAGGGGTCAGGGTCACGGCTGGCGCCTCGTCAGACAGCGCACCGCCAGGCTTTGCACATCACGGCAGGCCAGGCTCTGCGGTGCGTAAAGACCCAGGGGAGCCTTGTACGCCAGCGCTTCGAGGAAGGCTTCGTCGCGATGGACCACCTGGATCGGCAAGCGATCACGAAACAGATCACGCCACACCATCAACAGGTCGCTCTGCAAGCGGCTGGCCGGGTCATAGCGGTTGACCAGCAGCATGTCGAAGTGCTCGAGCGGGCGTCGCCCGAGCAGCAGGTGGCTGGCCATTTCGGCTTCTGCCACCAATACCCGCACATCAGTCTCGATGCCATTGCCGGCGGTATCGCCCGGCAATTGCGGCAGGTCGTACAACAGCCAGTCAAAATGCTCGGCCAGCTCGACCTGGCGAGCGCGCCATGACTGCGCATCGGGCACACGGTGCTGCGCACCGCCAGGCAGGTTGCCGTACGGCAGCAGGAACAGGCCATCGAGCACCTCGTACACGGCATCACTGAACGGCCGCCCTTCCCGCTCGGCCAGCGCCCAGCCCTCGGACGTATGCAGCGGCAGGTTGAAGTGCAACCCGAGCAAGTTGCTTGGACACAGGTCAATCAGCAGCACCCGCTCGCCCACGCCCTGTAGCGCGTAGCCCAATGCAGCCAGCAAGGCGCTGCGCCCCAGGCCTCCGCGCACCCCATGCAATGCCAGGCTGGTCATGGCGCGATCCTCTCGCGCTGGGTGACAGCCGCGTACAGCGCATCGTCGCTACTGGCCCTGCAGCTTTCACCCAGCAATGGCCAGCGCTGCAGGGCCTGCTGAACGCCCACCAGCATCGAGATGTCCTGGTAGTTCAGCTCTGGCATGTCCAGGTGCTGGCGCAACTGGGCAATATCATCGCTACGGTCGGACGGGTCTGACTTGCCAGTGATCATGGGCGCTCCTTGGGGATGGGCTGCCAGTCAGGCTGGCCTTGCAGGCGCATGTAGGCACGCCCCTGGTAATTCAGCACCTGTGCGCCAGAGGTTTCGGCAACCTGCTCGGTGGTTGGCAGGTCGGTCAGCAGGCCGGGTACATCCAGCACCTGCTGCTGGCCGAGGCCCGCATACACACGCGAGATCAGCTCGGACAACGCCAGGTAGCTGGTGGCTGCCGTGACCCGCAGCGGCGCGTGTCGGGCAGGCTGGCCCATGCCGATGAACTTCAGGCCAACTGGCACATGGGTAATCGACGGTGTGGGAATTTCGCGCATGCCAGATAACTGCATGCGGTCACCATGCAACGCGGCCCCATGCTCAGGAACAATGGCCACCACCACCCGCCGGCCACTGCGCTCCAGTTCATCAAGGAAGGTGCCAAGCTCGCCAAACAGGCGATTGGCGCGGGTGGCATAGTCGGCCACGCGGGTACCGCCGTCGGCAGTGACGATACGGTTGCCGTCATGCAGGCTGATGCTGTTGTAGAACAGCGACACATGCTCGTCCGGGGTGCCTTTGCGTTGCCCCCACCAACGGCGCAACACATCCAGGTCGCTGGCGATCGGCGAGCCGTCGAAGCCCACCAGCGCCCGTGGAAAGTCGGTATTGCGCATGCCCGGTTGCGGCATGTGCTGTTGGGTAATGTCGCCGATGAAGTTGTCGAACCGGCCGCTGTGGTTGAGCAAGGTGTTGCTCTGGAAACCCAGCCGGGCCAGGTTCTGGAACAACAGGCACTGCTCCGGAGCCGGTTGGTACAGGCCAGTGTGCGACGACTGTCCGCAACTGGCACGCAGCATACGGATGGCGGCCGGGCCGCTGTAGGAGGTCGCCGAGTTGAACTGGTCGAAGATCACGTCCATGCGCGACAACAGCGGGTTGTCCCGCAGCCCCACGGCAGACAGATCATCCCAGGCCAGCGAGCAGATGTTGATTACCAGCAGGTCGAACGGTTGCTCATCGGCATTCACGGCAGGGAACGCCGTCACCCGCTCGCGCTCACTGGCGAAGAAGCGCTCAAGCCAGCTGTCGAGCGTAGCATTGTCGGCTACTGCAGAGGCAGGCGCAGGTTCGGCTGCGGTGCGCGCCGCCACGCTGGGCGCCTGGCCTGCACCCAGCGACGGCAAGCCGCCGACCGACAGCCATGCCAACCCCAGCAGGCTCAGGGTGCTCAGGCGCAGCCAATGGCGTAGGTACAGGTAACCCACCAGCAACATTGCCAGCGCCCCCAGCAGGTTCCAGTTGATGAAGCGGCCCAGCAGCTCGAGCAGATAGTCCCACGAGAAGTCCAGCACCCCCGGCTGCGCCAGCAGGCGGCTGAAGGGTGGCAGCCAGGTGTCCTGGTAGAAAAGCGCGATACCGATTGGCACCGCCAGCAGTTGCCGGGCAATACGCAGCCACTTGCCCGGCAAAGGGACAAGCAGAAATGCAGCGAACAACAGGTTCGGCAGCGCCTGGAAGTCGAGCATGCCCAGCGCGACCAGCAGAAACTTTGCAAAAAAATAGAGGTTCCACCCTCCCAGTCCAGGCCAGCGGGCCAGTACCGGGAGGGTGATGGTGGTATTAGTCATTCTGGGGTTCCTGGCGTGCAGCGCGGCGGCGTACGCCCAGCGGTTTCAGGTAACGGGGGGGAAGGCGACGGCGCAGCACGCCACGTAATGCCGAACACAGGCGCACTAGCAACAAGGCCAGGCCCAGCGTGACGAGTGCGGTAATGCCGACCACCTGCAGCAGTTGCACGAAGTTCATGCGCTACCCCGCTTGGCCAGGCCGACCTTGCGCGGTGCCAGCGCCGAACATGCCTGTGCAGGCAGTTGCGCCGCCGTGTTGCTGCGGGGTGGCTGCGGTAGGTTGCTGTCGAGGAAGGCCGGAGTGGCCAGGCTGTCGACGCCGGCAAGTACCTCCTGGCTGATGAACAGCTCTTTCCATGACAGCTGGAAGATGTGGTCAAGCGCTTGCTCGACCCCTTCGGAGCGGCAGGCGAACAGGAACAGGAACAGCACCTCGCCAACCACGCAGGCAATGTCGCCATCACGGCGGAATACCGTACGCGAGCAAGCCTGCAGCGGGGTCAGGCCAGGCGCCGGACGCAACACCAGCAACTGATGGACGATTTCGCCGTTGCGCACCCCGTGCCACATGCTCTGCACAGCATCGGCGAACGCCCGTGGCGCTACCAACCCGCAGATGGCCAGCGGCCGCAGGCGTGCCAGCAAGGCATCGAAGTCGGTTGGCAGGTGTCGACGCCAGACGTAACCCTGGATGCTCTCCACCATGGTCAGGAAGCGTGACAAGCTGGCACCGAACGGCACGATCTGGCTGGCACCACAAGCCAGCAGCAACTGTTCGTCTTGATAACGCAGGGTCGGCGCCATTTCGCGCACCACCAGCTTCAAGGCGTTGCCACGCGACTGCCGCAGGTGGTGCAGTTGGCGCGCCAGGCTATCCAGACGCTGCCCACCGTCCATGGCAAAGATCACCGTGGCAGACACCGCCCGGCTGGCTTTGCCCCCCAGTTCCTCAAAGCTTTCGCAGACCTGCCAGTGTTCGGAGAAGGCTGGCGCGCCTTCCAGTACCGGGCGCTGGGCCAGGCACAGCAACTCGTCACCACCGGTGTCGCTGGGTGCCTGAGGCGCGGCAGCAACGGCAAAGCCCGCACTCAGCCGAGTCAGCTCCATGTCCCGGGTGGCTGCTTTGCCAAGCGGATTGCTCCAGAAATGCTGCAGGTAACGTACCCCACCTTTGCCGCGGTACACCTGCCCAAGGCCGTCGAGGCACTGGTTGAAAACGCGCAGGCACTCGACCAAGGCAGTGCTCTGCCCTCCACTGACGACCAGCAGCAACGCCGCTTCAGCCAACAATGCCGGGCGCAGCGCATTGCACCAGTGCTCGACTTCGGTATCCGCCCAGGCGTGTGCCGGTGCCAGCAGCACCAGCACACGCCCACGGGCATCAAGACGAGGCAGGTCTTCAACCAGATAACGGGTGGCTTGCGGGTTGGCCTCATACAGTGCCAGCTCGGCCGGACCGCGCGTCGCGTCGAGTGCACCCAGCACGTCATCCATGGCTTGCGCATCGGCGATCAGGGCTGCCCTGGCATTATCGGGCATGCCTTCGACTACCTGGCGGCATAGCAAGGAGGCGTCTTCGGCGGCGTCACAGGCTAACCAGTACAGTCCTTGTTGATGAAGCTGGCTGCTCTCGACGCTCAGGCCGGAAATCGCCAACAACTGCATTCCATTAGTCAAAACACTGGCTCTGCAAAAGGTAAATTGAAACGGTTTGAAGGCGGAATGTGTCACATCCTCTGCTGACGCTTTATGACTTATGTCAAAAAAACGACAAAAATGATGCGGAACACAAAGCTGCGTCAATTATACAGCATCAAGGCAGAATGAAATCAATCTGAAATGTAATGAGTTGCAAAGGTTTGTTAACAAACACCCCAAGGCCGGACTTTTTCGGGTTAAAAACAAAAGTCGCCAAAGGCAAGCCGGCAGGGCATTGGCCAAGCAAGAACCGTTTACCGGAGACAAGCATGCTGCGTATCTTTGAACGTCGGCTCGACCCCTTCCCACCCGACGAGGTACCACCGCCGCCCGTTGGCCTGTTGCGCTTCATGTGGGCTTGTACCCGCGGCGCTCGTGGCTACATCCTGGCGCTGGCACTGCTCAGTGCCGGGGTGTCGATATACGAAGCCTGGCTATTCGCGTTCCTGGGCCAGGTGGTCGACCTGCTCGCGTCCTGGCAGGCAGGCGGTACTGTTGGCCCCGAGGAAAGCCGTGTGCTGTGGGGGATCGGCATCGTCCTAGTGGTTAGCATCGGGCTGGTGGCGCTGCGCACCATGGTTCAGCACCAGGTGCTGGCGATCAACCTGCCGCTGCGGCTGCGTTGGGATTTTCACCGCCTGATGTTGCGCCAGAGCTTGTCGTTCTTTTCTGACGAGTTTTCTGGCCGGGTCACTACCAAGGTGATGCAGACGGCGCTGGCAGTACGCGATGTGCTGTTTACCTTCATCGAAATCCTGCCCGGGATTGGCGTGTATTTCATCGCGATCATTGCCCTGGCCGGCGGCTTTGCCCTGAAACTGATGCTGCCCTTCATTGCCTGGGTCGTGCTATTCGGCTTGGCCATGTTGTATTTCGTCCCCCGGCTGGGCAAGGTCGGGCAGGAGCAGGCCAATGCCCGGTCGTCGATGACCGGGCGGGTTTCTGACGCTTACACCAACATCACCACGGTAAAACTGTTTTCGCACTCCAACCGCGAAGCGCACTTTGCGCGCGCAGCCATGGAAGATTTCAAGCAGACCGGTTTTCGCCAGATGCGCCTGGTGAGCCAGTTCGAAATCGTCAACCAGGCACTGGTGGTGGGCTTGATCTTTGGTGCCGGTGGCTACGCACTGTGGCTGTGGCACCAGGGCCAGGTCGGCACGGGGGCCGTGGCGGCGATTACCGCCATGGCCTTGCGCGTCAACGGTATGTCGCACTGGATCATGTGGGAAATTACCTCGCTGTTCGAAAACATCGGCACCGTGCAGGACGGTATGGCCACCCTCACCCGCGGCCCCAAGGTGCAGGATGTGCCGGGTGCTGCAGAGCTGGTAACCACGGGTGGCGCGGTGAGTTTCGACAAGGTCAGCTTCAACTACAACGGCGAGCGCCAGGTGCTCAATGAGCTGACGCTACACATTCGTCCGGGCGAAAAAGTCGGCCTGGTCGGCCGCTCCGGCGCCGGCAAGTCCACCTTGATCAACCTGCTGCTGCGCTTCTACGACGTGGACAAGGGGGAAATACGCATCGACGGGCAGAACGTCGCCAAGGTCACGCAGGATAGCCTGCGCAGCGCCATCGGCATGGTCACTCAGGACACCTCGCTGTTGCACCGTTCGATTCGCGACAACATTGCCTATGGCCGCCCCGATGCTACCGAAGCACAGATCCGTGCCGCTGCGGCCAGTGCCCAGGCCGATGGTTTCATCAGCCAGCTCAGCGACCGCCAGGGCAACAGCGGTTACGACACCCTGGTGGGTGAACGCGGCATCAAGCTGTCTGGCGGCCAACGCCAGCGCATTGCAATTGCCCGGGTGATGCTGAAGAACGCACCGATCCTCCTGCTTGACGAAGCCACCAGCGCGCTGGACTCGGAGGTGGAGGTGGCCATTCAGGAGAGCCTGGATGAAATGATGCAAGGCAAGACCGTTATTGCCATCGCCCACCGGTTCTCGACGATCGCCGCCATGGACCGGCTGATCGTGATGGATGAAGGGCGCATCATCGAGCAAGGCACCCATGCCGAACTGTTGGCGAAAAAGGGTACCTATGCACGGTTGTGGCAGCATCAGAGTGGCGGGTTCCTGGGTGAGGATCAGGGCGTGGCCGAGGCTGTGGAGTAAGCAGAGGCCGGGGGCAGCCAGCGTATACCCAGGCTTCGAAAGCCTGCCCAGTCAATGAACTGCGCCCCTGACGATGCTCATGGTCGCTGCCCATCCGGTAGCACCGCCTGCACCACACTGGCTGGCTGTTGCAACAAGCCTCGGGGCAAGCGGAAGCCTTTGAAAGGTTGCTGGGTAATGGGATTGAAGGCTTTTTCAGCGTTAAGCCGATAGCGCATCACGCCATCTCCGGTCCTGAAGCTCAGGTCCACGCTGGTCGCCGTCCGGCCATTGAGCGCGCCGCGGCTTAGCAAGCGGAACATCGACCACGGGCCACGGTACTCCAGGCTGCTGCTGTTGCCATTTTGCCTTAGCAAGGTGAGATTGCTGCGGACCTGCTGCCCAAAGGTATTGGGCCAGACAATACCCGTGATATGGCTTGGCCCATGGGTGTAGGCAATCAACTGGCCATCCAGGTCCAGCAGGCTGGTACGCTGGTTCGCACTGAGCCCCAAGGGCTCGATGCTGAACTGCACACTCAGCTTGCCACGCTGATCGAAGAATGTTTCGCGGATGCGCTCCGCCAGCTCGAGCTGCTCGATCACGTCGTCACGAATCAGGGATTGCCCGTGCTGAGCGGACTGCAAGGCCTCAAGGTTGTCCTTCAGGAAAACCTTGAGATACCGATCATTAAACTGCTGCAGGCGCCCTTTCGGTCCGAAGAACGCCTCGAAGTCATCCAGCGAAGCATCGGGTGCCTTCACCACAAAGGGGTAGCGGCCTGCCAGGCGTTGCTGGAAAAAACTGTACACGTCAGCATCCCAACGTCGCTCCAGTTCGCGCAGTGCTTCAACGTTCAGCACCTGGGCAGTCTGGTCGGCGAGCTTTCTGACCTGGTGGCTGATAGGCTCCGGTAAACCTGTAGCAATACGTTGCAGGGTGCCGATCGGGTCCTGCCCTGTCATCGCAAAGCGCTGATGCACGGCTTGCAACGCAGCCTTGCCGCGGTCCGGGCTGTCTTGTACGGCCTTGGCGTAGTCCAGCACGGCCGCAACAGCGCCAAGGGTTTCATCGTAGTAGCTCGGCTTTTCTCCTGTCGCCTGCAGCATGGCGCCCAGGCCTGCAAACGCCCGCTGGATGGCCAACGCTTGCTGTTGCTCGGGTTTTCCGGTTGCTACCCGCAGCGTACTCAGCTCACCTGGGGATTCAACAGCTGTTGAAGACGCAAGCGAGGTGTTATCCCTGACCGTGTCCAGCAGCCGCTGCAACGGTGCTGCGGGGCCGGTCAACTGCTCCAGGATCGCGACACCATGGTCCAGATCACGGAAGTCAGCCACCGTAAACGCGTTCAGGGCGCGCCGCCAGCTGTCAATGTAATCGGCGCTGTAGAGGTTATACAGCCGCTCGGTCAGCGCATCGCGGTCGACGTCCGAATAGTCGAGTTGACTGCGCTCCCCCAATGCCCATTGATCAACCATCGCCATTTCAGCGAAGCGCTGGCTGTGCGGCTCGAAGTATTCCCTGAAGCCTTTGGCGGTGAGCATGGCGGCCAGCCTTACATCCTCACCCCCTTGTCTGGCCCCGGAAGACGGCTGGTACACCACGTCGAACGCAGGCCCTACCTGATGACGCAGGTCCAGCCCGGCGTGCAACTGCTGGTACGATTGTTGTTTCAGCGCTGCATAGACCCGCTGTGGCAATGGCAATTTGCGCAACGCCTGCTGCACTTCGCTGACCCGCTGGCGGTACTGCGGCAAATCGGTATCGGCATAGGCCAAGGCGTATTTCAGGTGCTGCATGAGGTCACGCTGCAACTGCCCCTGGCCAGGAAAGGCCCGTTGCCACTGACGGGCCATCCAGCCCTCGACCCATTCGGGCCGGCGGCTGTTACGGTCCTCGATCATCCGGTAAACCCTGAGCGCGTCCATTTGTTGCTCGCTGCCAGGTGGTGCTGCGTTCATGGCATCGATCACACCACTGGCCAAGGCCGGCAAGAAACGTTTGGACAACAAGCTGAGGTACGCCTCATCAACCAAGGGACCAATGTTGCGCCCTTGATACAAGCCAAAATCGGCAACCAGCGGCCAGGCCGCACGATAGTCGCCAAACACCGCCACCGCATCGCGAATCAGGTCCAGTGGCGCCAGCAGGTTGCGCCCGGTCGGATCAAGACGCATATCGACTTCGTGACTACTGTACTCCTGGCTTTTGGCGAGTACACTGGCAGCCTTGGTGCCATTGATATCGGCGTAACGCTGCCAGCTGGCAATGGCGATACTGAACGCCAGGATGCCTACACCAGAGCCCACCCACAGCAAGTGGCGCTTGCTGCGCGCAACCCGAACATTGTCGCCCGCCAGCCCGGCTTCCTGATAAATAACACGCCTGAATGCTTGCTGGATGAAATAGACCAACGCCTTCCCCTGTGCCTTACCTTCACGCAGGGGCAGCTTCGTCGTGTAGGGCTGAGCCGCTTCTCGGACAAAGGCATTGCGCATGTCGCCTTGCTGTACCACTGACGACCAGTACACACCACGTACCAAGGGTGGCGTGGTGAACCGGTCACTCGCCAAGGTTTCGCGCAGGAATGCCTGCAGTATGGGGCGCAACCCGATCAACTGTGCATGCAGTGAGAACAGGCGCCCGCACGGCGCTGTCTTGCCCAGTACATCCAGCCGGTCGATGACCTGCTCCTGCAATTGGGTGAGAAGCCGCCCGTAGTGCTCGTCATACTCATCCAGCCAGGCGTCGAACGCGTCAACCGCATCCAGCTTGAAGGTGAACCCCAACAGGCTTTCACGCTTGGCGGCCGGAAGCTGGCTGTAGAACTGGTCGAAGCCGTCCAGCAGATCGAATTTGGTCAGTACCACGTACAGCGGCAGGCGCGCCCCCAACTGACTGCTCACTTCGTACAGGCGTGTGCGCAACCCATGGGCCAGCGCGACGCGCTGCTCAGGCTTGCCATGCAGCAGCGCCGGCAGGTCGACCACCAGCAACACACCATTGAGCGCCCGCTGGCTTCGCTTACGCTGCAGCCAGCCCAACAGGTGCTCCCACAAACGGGCCTGGATACCGGGCGGCGCGGAGGCATTGGTGGGGTCGTTGGCCGCCGAGCCAGCCGGTGCTTTTTGACTGATGAAAACACCGGGCGGATCGATGATCACAGCATCGTCACTGACCCACCAGCCTACCGGGAAGGCCAGTGCTTCAGCCTGTCGGCCCCGTGCCTGGGCCTGGTCGATACGCGTCAGGGTGAAGCGCTGATCGGTGCGATCGATGAAGCTGCTTTTACCGGACTGTTCGTCGCCCAACACCAGGTACCAGGGCAGCCGGTACAACGCGCGTCGCCCACCGGCATTATCGAGGTACCGCTCAAGCCCCTGGCTCAACGCCCTCTCTTGCGCCTGCACGAACGGTAGCGCGACATCCTGTTTGGCAGCCAGTGCCTGGCGGCGCTCCGCTTGCAGGCGGCGAAAGCGCGTGCGCAGCACCCAATGCCAGCACAGAAGCGGCACCAGCACGAGCACCAGGCTTGCCACGCTGCGATGAGCCACACTTGCCAGCGGTTGCTGCTCACGCCACGTCCATTGCGGTCCAAGCCACCAGATAGCGACCAGCATCAGCAAGGCACCAAACCCGAGCAGCAGCGGCAGCGCCAGGCCAATGCGCGTTACCCACGGCCAGCCCCAACGTTTGAGTTGCGTCCATATTTGTTTCATCGAGGCTCCTGATCCTTGTCTTGAACTGCCAGCGCTGGGGATGCGGCGTACTGCTGAAGCCGCTGAAATACCTCGGGCTCCCACGCACTGGCGGTGGTTTGCTGCATGGTTCGGGCAACGCTGGCGCACAGGTCCTGGGCCAGCCAGGACACGCCCCGCGCGGCCAGCAGATCGGCTGCAATCACCGTGGTGTGGCAACGCTCACGGGGAGCACGAAAGCCCGCTTGCAGCCCTTGCAGCCGAAGGAGCAGCGGTTCTACGCCACCGGTTTCCAGCTGGCTGACCAGCTCCTCGCGCAGACCGCTGAACTCCTGGGGGGTTGCACCTTGGCCTGACGGCCCTTGCGTGCCCTTGAGCCAGGCCAGGCACTGGTCGTCGACAAATACCAGCCCGTCGCTGAAGCACAACTGCTGCAGCGACGGCATACGCTGTACAAACCGGGCGGTGGCACAACGGATGGCCTCGGCCACCTCGCACATCGCCAGCTGTGTGGCGACGGTCGCAGCCAGAAAGCTGCCACGAATCCAGAAGGGGCAAGCCGTCAGGCTCTTTTCAATGCGCTGCAGCAAGGCGGGGTCAACCACCTGACTGGCTATGGCCTCTTCATAGACCCGCGTGATATCCAGCGGCACCGCCATCAATTCCGTACGGTTGCCCTGCCTGACTTGGGGAGCAACCTGAATGTGCGCCCACAGACCGAAACGCCGTAACTGGTAGCCGGTAGCGTCGTAAGGATCCTGCTGGTTGATGAGCTCGGCCATGGACAGCACGGCCCGGCGTGTCTCACGCTCATTGCCCATCGACATGCGTGACACGGGTGTGGCGATGACATCGGCCAACGGTGCAGGCTTCTCGGTTGCAGCCGGCGCTTTGGGCACAGCAGCCTCGCCGCCACCGCTGGCAAGTTCCGAGTATTTGCCTAGCAGGCGCTCAAGTTCGCCCAGTGCTGCCGTGTCCAGCTGCACCGTTTCCTGTTGTTGCAAGCGTTTCAAGGCAGCCTGCGCTGCCGCTGCGTGGGTCGGGGTGTAGGTAAAACGATCAAGACGCGGGAGCGCCTCGGCCAAGCGATCGATCACCAGGGCAACCAGCTTGCGCTTGCCCAGGAAGCCTTTCGGTCCCGGCTTGGGATGAGCGGCCTCCCAATAGCACTCGAGCATGCCGGCCAGCAACGCCAAAGTGCACCCCCACCGCTCCCAGCAGCCGCTACGCAACCATGCGGCACTCAGGTGCGCAACGATTCGCAAGTGCTTGCACTGCAGGCCCAGGTACTGACGGGACGCGTCTTCGATGTAGACCCAGTCGATCGAGGCTTCCTGCAGCCCACCCAGCTTGACCATCTCCTGATCAATGGCCTGGTAGGTTTCGTCCTCGACATCGAACAGGCCAGCCGGAACTGCCGGATCAATCGGCGCGAGCAACCGAGTGACCTCTTCCCCGGATACCTGCGCTACCACCGACATGTGCTTCGCGCCCGGCTGATCAAGGGGTCCAGGCCTTGCGCATCGAAGGTCAGCCCGTCGACCTCGCCGTGATCACTCACAACCTCGATACGCTGGGCACCGATCAGCTTCCTGATCTGCTCAATGGCGGGTAGGCCCCGCCCGGCATCGAGCACTTGGCCGTTCTCCATCACCTGCCAGGGCCTCTCACGGGTCGACCAGCCCTCCCCGCTCAGGCGTACCTTGACCCAGCTTGCTTCGATCGGGCGCCTGGAAATCAGCTGTAGCCGGGAGATGGCCTGAATGCAACTGATTGCCATGTAGGCACGTTCATCACCCGATGCGATGGCGGGCGCCGAAATCACAAGCGCTGGTGCGCCTGCCCCGTCCTGGGGCTGGCTCCCGATGCGAAACGTCAGGTCATCCGGCGCCCGTTCAGCTTCATTTGCCATTACACGTAACACAGTGGGGGCCTGCTGCTCCGGTGCAGACCACTGCCGTTTTGGCGTGTACGCCGGGGTGCCAGCAGCCTGATCGAAACAGGCCAGTCGCTCGACGTTGGACACGATCCGGGGACAGTCCCGCGTGGAGCCTGCCAGCACCGGCTGCAGACAAAACAGCAACGAGAGACCGGCGCCATATGCACAGCGGTTAATCATCCTGAATTTACTCTCCGAAAAGTACTAACGGCCTATATAGAGCAAAGAACTTTCCTACAAATAGATAGCGATACCCATGCACCCGCTCGACCAACTAAAACAATTCCAGCAGAAGCCTATTACACAGCACCTAATGCACACAAACAAATATTTCCTTACATCTTAATGCTCGACCAAAGATCACTCTTGCGTGCATGGTTTTTATAGAAATTGGACAAATAACCCAACCCATTGAACATATGTGGGAATCTTCCTACAAGACCGAGACAATAATAAACACAACTAGCACATGAACATCCTACAGCCCAACAGGGAGTTGCGTACCGATGTCTAAAAATACGGGATCCGTTGCGCCGAAAGAACGCGTCAATATCAAGTATGTCCCCGCTACCAGCGATGAGCAGGCTGAGGTGGAGCTGCCGCACAAGATGCTGGTGCTGGGCGACTTCGGCCTGGATGACAACCGGGCGCTTGAGGACCGTCAGGTCATGCGCATCGATAAACATACATTCAACAGCGTGTTGAACGACGCCAACGTGAGCCTGGACGTAAAGGTACCGTCCAGGCTCGGCACCGCCCCGGATACCGAACTGGCCGTCCACCTGCAGTTCAGGTCCATCAACGATTTCGGGCCGGACCGGATCGCGCGCCAGGTGCCCGAGCTGAACAAGCTGCTGGCGCTGCGCGAAGCACTGGTCGCCCTGAAAGGCCCGCTGGGTAACGTCCCGGCCTTCCGCAAGCAATTGCAGCACCTGCTTAACAACGAGCAGGCGCGTAAGCAGCTCGCCCAAGAACTGGACCTGGTGCTAGAGGCGCCAGAACAAGATTGAGACAACGGAGCGTCCACATGCCCAAGCCAAGCAGCACCGCCATCACCACAGACGCAACGGCCGACACATTGAGCAATGCCACCTTGCTCGACCAGATCATGGCAGAAACCAAGCTGGTGCCTGCTCAGGAGGGCTACCAGATTGCCAGGCAGGGCGTATCTGCCTTCATCACCGAAATCCTCAAGAGCAATGACCCGGATCAACTGATCAACAAGCACCGGGCCGACCAGATGATTGCCGAGATCGACCGAATGCTCGGCAAACAGATGGATGCCATTCTGCATCAGCCTGAGTTCCAGCAGCTTGAATCATCATGGCGCAGCCTGAAACTTCTGGTCGACCGCACGGACTTCAGGGAGAACATCAAGCTTGAAGTCTTGCATGTCACTAAAGAGGACCTGCTCGACGACTTCGAAAATGCTGCTGACATTACCTGCAGCGGTATCTACAAGCATGTTTACACCGCGGGTTATGGCCAATTCGGGGGAGAGCCGGTTGCGGCCATGGTAGGCAACTACAACTTCGGCCCCTCTTCCCCTGACATCAAGTTGCTAAGTTACATGGCCTCCGTTGGCGCCATGTCCCATGCCCCTTTTCTTGCTGCACCGGCCCCCGAATTCTTCAATTTGAACAGCTTCGAGGAGCTGCCTAACCTCAAGGAAATAAAAGACCTCTTCGCCGGCCCTCGGCATGCCAAGTGGCGCGCTTTTCGTGAAAGCGAAGACGCCCGCCACGTCGCCCTGACCGGGCCGCGCTTCATGCTTCGCTCCGCTTACCACCCGCAGGAACAACCGATCGAGAGCTTCAACTACAACGAAGACATCGCCGGGCAGCACGACAACTACCTATGGGGCAATTCTGCTTTTCTGTTAGCCAGTTGCATCAACGACAGCTTCGCCCGCTACCGCTGGTGCCCGAACATCATCGGCCCCCAATCGGGCGGTGCTGTCGAAGACTTGCCGGTCCATCTGTACGAATCCCTGGGCCAGTTGCAGGCCAAGATTCCTACCGAGGTGCTGATATCCGACCGCAAGGAATTCGAACTGGCTGAAGAGGGCTTCATCGCCCTGACCATGCGCAAAGACAGCGACAACGCCGCGTTTTTCTCCGCCAACTCGGTACAAAAGCCCAAGCACTTCCCGAAAACCCCTGAGGGGCTGCAGGCCCAGACCAACTACAAGCTGGGTACCCAGTTGCCCTATCTGTTCATCGTCAACCGGCTGGCCCACTACATCAAGGTGCTGCAGCGCGAGCAGATCGGCAGTTGGAAAGAGCGCCGTGACCTTGAGTCCGAGCTGAACAAATGGATCAAGCAGTACGTCGCCGACCAGGAGAATCCGTCTGCGGACGTTCGCAGCCGCCGGCCGCTGCGTGCCGCCCGTATTGAGGTCTCGGATGTTGCGGGTGACCCGGGCTGGTACCAGGTTTCGCTCGCCGTACGTCCGCACTTCAAGTACATGGGCGCGAACTTCGAGATTTCCCTGGTCGGGCGGCTCGATACGCAATGAGTGGTCTTTTTGATCGCCTGATGGTGGACCAGTGCACCCGCCGGGAGGCCTCCCGACGCGAGAGCGCTTCCCACAAGTTCGCCGCCATCAAGCGCCACCTCGAAACGCTGCTGAATGCCCGTCAGGGGTGCTCCCAGAGCAGCCCTGAGCTGGGCCTGCGCGACTTCAATGGGCATGACGTGAGCAACGGCGACTTGCTTGTGCAGGTGAGCGCGGATATCCGCCGCACCCTCCAGCGCTTCGAGCCGCGCATACAGGTACGCACGCTCAACGCAGTGCCCGATACCCATGCCCCGCTGGAGCTGCATTTCAGGCTGGATTGCCTGGTACAGGTCAACAACCACGCAGAGCAGCTGCAACTCGAGCTGCTGGTCGATGGCCACAACCGCTACACGCGCGTGAGGTGACCGATGTCTCTGAGAGACCGTTTCAGTGAAGAACTGCGTTACCTGCACGAACTGGGGAACGACTTTGCCAAGGACAACCCACAACTCGCGCGGTTACTTGGCAAAGGTGCCAGCGACCCCGATGTCGAACGCCTGATGGAAGCCTTCGCGTTCCTGACCGCCAAGCTACGGCTGAAGCTGGAAGACGACTTGCCAGAGCTGACCCATCCCATGCTGCAGTTGCTCTGGCCGAACTACCTGCGCCCACTGCCCAGCGCGACGATCATCAAGTTCAGCCCGGTGAGGCAATCCCTCAGCCAGTCACAACGCATCCCAAAGGGGTCGCGGCTGTTCTCGAAACCGGTAGACGGCGTGGCCTGCGAGTTCCGCACCTGTACAGCGGTCAACATTCATCCGTTCGAGATCGACACGGTGGCAGCCACCCAGACATCCGACAGTTCTGTGATCTGCATCGGCCTTCAATCACTGGTTGAGCGGCCGTTGAACAGCCTGGGCTGTACCAGCCTCGACTTTTACCTCAGCGGCGATACCCGAACCGCTCGCACGCTATACCTGTGGGTTTCTCAATATCTCAACCATGTCAGCGTGACCATCAATGGCGAGGTTCGTCGGCTGCCGGCAAACAGCATCGCATTCCCAGGGTTCAGCTCCAACGACGCCTTGCTGCCTTACCCACAGAACGTCTTTGATGGCTATCGCATCCTGCAGGAATACTTCGCGTTCCCTCAACGCTTCCACTTTTTCAGCGTTACCGGCCTGGAAAAAATCTGGCCAGCTCATGACAGCCAGCAGGTACACCTTGAATTTCACTTCACGCGCCAGCTACCCGACTCGCTGCGTGTCGGCAAAGCAGATTTCAACCTGTTCTGCGCACCTGCGGTCAACCTGTTCCAGCACAGCGCCGAGCCCATCGACCTGTCCGGCAAGGACGCCATGGTTCCACTGAAGCCCAAGGGCACAGCGCCGCACAGCTACGAAATCTTCAGTGTCGACCAGGTGATCAGCACCCGAACGACGACTGACGGGAACACGGGTGAGCACCTTCGGACCTTCCGTCCCTTCGAGTCATTCGCCCATGAAATCGAGCACGTCCAGGGGCGCACGGCGCTGTATTACCGCTGCCAGCTGGAAGAATGCCTGCACGGCAATGGCGTCATGCATCGAATCGCCTTTGTCCGCGCCGACGCCAACAGCTACATAGGCGAGCTGGAAACCGCGTCCATCGACCTCACCTGCACCAATCGGGACCTACCGCTGGCGCTAGGCGTGGATGACATCAACGTCCTGAGCGAACTTACGCCGCCGCTGGCCACCTACACCAATCTCTGTATCCCCACCCGCCCCTGTCGCCCGGTGCTGGACGGCCAGTTGCAGTGGGCATTGATCTCCAACATGTCGCTCAACTACCTGTCCATGCTCTCGGTAGAGCCGCTGAAAGCGGTGATCCGCGCCTACGACTTCATGGCCCTGCACGACATCCAGCAGGCTCGCACCACCCGTAAACGCCTGGAGGGTATGCGCGACATTCATACGCAGCCCATGGATTGGCTTTTCAAGGGGCAACCCATTCGCGGCCTGCACACCCGGCTGAAACTGGACCAGACCGCCTTTCTCTGCGAAGGCGATTTGTACCTGTTCAGCTGTGTGCTCGCGCACTTCTTCGCCCTGTACGCCAGCATCAATTCCTTCCACCAGCTGGAAGTGATCAACACCACCAATAATGAGCACTACACATGGCCAATACAGACCGGCAAGCAACCGCTGATCTAGCCGACAAGCTGCTCTGCAAAGCGCACCAGTATAACTTCTTCCAGTTGCTGGAGCGGTTGCACGGGCTGCATGGCGATGACCTGGAGCCGCGTTGGCCGGACAAGGCCACCCGGTTGCGCGTGCGCCTGGCCTGCGACCCACGGCTGACCTTTCCTGTATCGGACGTGTACAAAGCCCAGCGAATGCCCGCTGAGGACGAGCGCTACCGCATCGTTGCCACGTTCCTGGGGTTGCACGGCACCGATTCGCCATTGCCCACCTATTACCTGGAACAGGTGGCGTATGAACATGCGCATGGCATCGGTGTACGGCCGGCCTTCTTCGACTTCTTCAACCACTACCTGCTCAGCCTGTTGCACCGTATCTGGCGCAAGTACCGCTATTACATCCGCTTCCAGCCAGGTGCCAGTGACGGGTTCTCGCAGTACGTGTTTGCCCTGCTTGGGCTTAACGACAAGCAGTTGCGAGGCGACACGGCGCTGCCCTGGAGTCGCCTGCTCAGTTTTGCCGGCGTGATCGCCAGCCGCAGCCGTGCGCCGGGCACTGTGGCCGGCATCATTGCGCACTGCTTCGACCTCAAGCAGGTGCACATCCGCGAGTTCGAGACGCGATCAGTCGGCACGCCGTCCAGGCAGCTTGCAAGGCTGGGGCGGACCAACGGCCAGCTGGGCAGCACGTTCATGATTGGCAGCCGCACGCGCACTCGCAGCAGCAAGTTCACCATCGTGATCAGCGAACTCGACCAGACGCAGCTGCGGGACTTGCTGCCCAGCGGCATCAACTTCGGCCGTTTGCGTGCACTGATCGACTTTCTGCTGCGTGACGGGCTGGCCTATGACCTGGAACTGCGCCTCAAGCAGAGCACGTTGTCACCCTTCTGCTTGCACCGCAGCCAGGCCGCATACCTGGGCTGGACCAGCTTCGTCGACGACCGGCATGGCCAGATCAGCCCGGTTGTACGTATCCGGGGGCGCACATGAGCACAGTCACCTTGAGCATCACCAACCTCGACCAACTGCAGCACGGCGTTACTGCTCGCTACCTGTTCGATTGCAAGGGCGGCACCATCGGCAGCGGGCGAGCAAACTGGCGGATCAATGACCGCGATCAGGCCGTTGCGCCCATCCACTGCGAAATCCGCTGGATCGAAGGCAGCTTCTGTGTGATCGACCACTGCCACCGCACCTACGTCAATGGCAGTGCCAACAGCCTGGGGCCGCTTCCACCCAGGCGCCTGGTTGAGGGTGACCAGCTTCTCATTGGTGCCTATCGCCTACAGGTTCAGTACTCCCAGGGTCAGGCCTGCACACGCTCGCTGGAGGACCTGTTCAACCCGGAGCCGAGGATGCTCGACCGCCTGCTAGCCGAAGGGCCTGCACCCGCTTGCCCGGCACAGCCTTCTACCCCACAACCAGCCGTCGAGATCTGCTCGGTCTTCAAAGCAGCCATGGGGAATGACCCTCTGGCAGCGCTGGACGCAGCAGACGGTGAAGGGGCACTCCGAGAAAGCCCGCTGCAGCGCCTGATTGCCGGAGCATACCCATGAAGCCTCATCCACTTCTGCTCGCCACCCTGCTGCTTGCGCTGGTCGTGCCCACCGGCTGCACCTCTTTGAGCAGAATGAGCCAGGTGGCCATGGACCACTCGTTGCCCATCGGGCCGCCCAAGGATCACCCGACCGAGATCGCATTCAGCATCAATGCCAGCCCTACCCTCAACGGCAATCCGAACAGCCTTGAGGTCGCAGCCGAACAGGATAGCGCCCTGGAGCCCAGCCCCTACGCTGTGACCCTGAGTGCTGGCGACCCCTATGCGTTGACCGAAAAAATCGGGGTTCTGTTCGAATACCTGCAAGCGCAATTCCCGGCCATGTCCACCGTCGAGCTGGACGAAGAAGACGATAGCGACCCGGCGCGCTCGCCTCTGGAGGAAAGCGGCCCCGGCAGCTACGACGACCCTCAGGTGGCGTTGACCTTGCCGCGCACCACAAGCGTTGCCTCAGCGCTGGTCGCTACGCCCATTGCCATCACGATCCTGCAACTGCGTGACGACTCACTGCTGCGCAACACCGTGTACCAGCTACTGGAGCAGGACCCGGCCAAGGCGCTACGCAGTACCTATATCCGTAGTGACGACTACCTGCTGCGCCCTGGTCAGTTCAAGTACATCCCGTTCGAACCCATCCACGCCGAAACCCGCTTCGTTGCGGTGATTGCCGACTACCGAGGCCATGAAGACGCCAGTTGGCGGCAAGTACTGCGCATTCCGCCGCGTGGCCGCCAGATCATGCTGTCGGTGTTGGTCAACGACACGCACATCGTGCTCAAGGAAGAAGACTGATGGCGCCTCATCACCCTTTGCCCTTCCTGCTTACTCACGCTGACACGGAGCGCCCATGAGTTCACGCAATCCCGTTCTCTGGCCCGAAGGCCTGTTCGTCAAACCACAGCATTTCCAACAAGCGGCCAGAGCCAGCGAAGCAGCACTGCACCAGCGCCTCGCCAGCCTCAATGCAGCCTTCTACGGCTTCAGCGAACTTCAGTTGAACGACGAATACCTGAGCCTGGGCAAAGTCGCCATCACCCGGGCGCGAGGTGTGATGCCGGACGGCACGGTGTTCGACATTCCCGCCGACCTGCCGCCACCGCCGCCGCTGGAAATCGGCGACGACGCGTGCAAAGACAGTGAGGTGTATCTGTGCCTGCCGCTGCGTACCGATGGCGGCCGCGAAGTGAGCTGGCCCGACAATGCAGCCAATTTCCGCTATACCGCCCAGGCACAGGAAATCAAGGATACCCACACCGCTGACGGTGACCTGGTGCAGGTAGACCTTGCGGTGCCCAACCTGCAGCTCAAACGCAAGACCGAAGACAGCAGCGCATACACCCGCCTGGCCCTGGCACGTATTCTGGAACGGCGCCCCGACGGCAGCCTGCAACTGGACGAAGCGTTCTACCCCACCAGCGTTTCGGTGCGGGCGGTGCCAGCGCTGCAGCGGTTTCTTGAAGAAATCACCAATACCTTGCGCGAGCGGGCGCGCGGCCTTGCCACGCGGATTGGTGCATCGGGCCAGTCCGGGATCGCCGACATTCGCGACTTCAACCTGTTGCAGGCCATGAACCGTTGGTGGCCATGCTTCCAGCATCTGGCCAGGCAAGCGCAAACGCACCCCGAGCAGCTGTACCTGTGCATGAGCCAGGCCTGCGGCGAATTCGTCACCTTCACCGACCAGAACAGGCTGCCGCAGGAGTACCCCGCCTATCACCACACCGCACTGCGCACCTCCTTCAAACCGCTGGAAGACACCTTGCGCCGGTCTCTGAGCACCGTCTTGCGGCCGCGCGCTGTTTCACTGCCGCTGGAGAGCGAACAATTCGGCGTGATGACGACCACGCTGGAAGACCGCCGGCTGATCGACGAAGCCGACTTCATCCTCGCCGTGCGCGCCAGCATGCCACCACAGGCGTTGCGCCAGATGTTCATCCAGAAAGCAAAGATCACCTCACTTGAGTCACTAAATGACCTGGTGCCGCTGCAATTGCCAGGCATCCCTTTGTTGCCTTTACCGGTAGCGCCCCGCGATCTGCCCTTCCATGCGGGCTTCAGCTACTTCGAGCTGGACCGACGTGACCCGGCCTGGGCGTGCATGAGCAAGGCGAATGGCTTCGGCATCCACATTGCGGGCGACTTCCCAGGGCTTGAACTGCAGTTCTGGGCGATCAGGAGTGAGTGACATGGGAAAAGACAACAACACGCCCACCGATGAAAACAACGCTGCAGTCAACGCGCTTGATTCAACCCTTGAACAGCCAGTACCCGCCCCCCGGGCTGCGGCAACCAATGGGCAAGCATCCACGGACAAACCCGAGCCAGAGCCCGTTTCCGAAGGCTACCCCGCTGACCCGGAATTTCAGCTGCGGGGCGGCTTCGCCAACCTGATGCTGGATGCCGCATCACCGTTGTTCGGCTTGGTTATACGCCTGCGTACGCTGGACGAGCTGCCGAACATCCAGGACGTGCACCAGCAAGTACGCAGCCAGATCGACAACATTCAGGAAGAACTGCGCCAGCACGGTTACGAGCCGGCTCAGTTGCTGGCGTACTCCTACGGTCTGTGCCTGTTCATAGACGAGGCCGTTATGGAGCGCCCCTGGGGCAAGAGCAGCTGCTGGAGCCAGGAGCCGCTGCTCAGCATCTTCCACGACGAGACCTGGGGTGGGGAAAAAATCTTCACGTTGATTACCCGCCTGATGCAGGAGCCCAAGCGTTACCAGGACGTACTTGAGTTCATGTACTACGCCCTGTGCCTTGGGCTGAAGGGCAAGTACGCGCTCGCGCCGAAAGGCGAAGAAACACTCAACGCACTGATTCACCAACTGCACGGGATCATCCGCGAACTGCGCGGCCCTACCCCCGAAGAAGTCTGCGACCCCTACACCAATGTGGCCCCACGCAACTTCCGCATGAGCCGGCAATGGCCCTGGTGGAGCCCCTTGGTGATTTCCGCCATCGCCATGGCGGTGGCCTACGGGATCTACAGCTACCGCCTGCACCTGATCACAACCGAGGTGCTGGAGTCGCTGAACGGCATTTTGCAGCAATAGCCAACCGTGACACAGCACCACTGAATTCAACGAATTCGCGAGGTTTTTGCCTCGCTGACAAGCCCATCGTTTCCGATGGCCACGCCACCCGTGGTGCGCGTGCTTTACCCACATGGACGCAGGAGTAACTGCCATGCCAACACCCGCTTACATCAAGATCGTAGGCCAGACCCAAGGCAACATCACCGCTGGCGCCTTCACCGCTGACTCCGTCGGCAACGTGTTCCAACAAGGCCATGAAGATCAAATTCTGGTTCAGGAAATCAAGCATGAGGTGACTACGCCCACTGACCCCCAGAGCGGTCAACCGAGTGGCCAGCGCGTGCATAAGCCTTTCATATTCACCAGTTCACTGAACAAAGCTACCCCCCTGATGTATCAGGCACTTGCCACCGGCGAAATGCTGCCAACGGTCGAGGTCAGCTGGTATCGCACCTCGTCGGAAGGCAAACAAGAGCATTTTTTCACCACCACGCTCGAAGACGCCACCATCGTCAGCATCAATACCGTGCTTCCCCACGCACTCGACAAAGACAATGAAAACTACACCCAACTGATTGAAGTGTCCCTGGCTTATCGAAAGATCACGTGGGCTCACGATGTAGCCAATACCGAAGGCTCTGACGACTGGCGCAATCCGATCGCCTGATCTAACTGAAACGTCCCAGGCAGGCGCGCTGCCTGGGCTTTTCGAATACTCAGAAGGCCGAAAGGATATTTATGCCTAGCCAATCTGAATTACGCTACAGCTTTGAACCACTCGTGGGCAACACTGAGTTCGAAGTGGTGTCGTTCAAGCTCAAGGAGGCGCTCAGTCAACCGTTCACGTTGACCCTGGACCTCATCAGCTTCGAACACGATGTCGACTTCGGCCACCTGCTCGACAAACCCGTGCTGTTCACCATCTGGGACGATGGCCGCCCCGTACGCTACGTACATGGCCTGGTCAGCAGCTTCAGCCAAGGCGAGAGTGGCTTCTACCGTACTTACTATCACGCCTTGGTCGAACCGCAACTGGCCCGCGCCAGGCTGCGCTCGAACTGGCGCATCTTCCAGCACAAGACCGCCCCGCAAATTCTCGAGCTGATGCTCAAGCGCCAGGGCATCGACCAGTACGAAATACGCGCCAGCCTGGACCACCAGGTGCGCGAATTCTGCGTTCAGGCCGGTGAGACGGACTTGGCGTTCATCGCCCGCCTGGCGGCCGAAGAAGGCTTCGTCTATCGCTTCGAGCACAACGAAAAGCGCCATAAGCTGATCATCACCGACAGACTGCAGTCACTCGGCCTGATAAGTCACGGTGTCATCAAACACGAGGACGACGCCGAAGGTTTCTACCGTGAGCGTGAACCGTCAGCCCCAGACACCGTGCTGTACCATTCCAACCACGGCGGCGACCAGCCTCAACCTTGCCTAAGGCGCTTGCGCTACAGCGAGCAAGTGCGTACTGCACGGCAGGTTCAACGCGACTACACCTTCACCCACCCGGCCTATCGTCAGGAACACAGGGCCTCGGGCCCCTATCTTGAGCACCAGTCCACGGATTATGAGTGCTTCGACTACCCCGGCCGTTACAAACGCGATGCCGTTGGCAAGCCGTTCACTGAAAACCGCATCACCGGCTTGCGCCATGACGTGCGTATTGCCGAAGTGCAAGGCGACGATGTGCGCCTGCAACCAGGCCTGAGCTTCACCCTGACCGGCCACCCGCGCGAAGACCTGAATGTGCATTGGCGGGTCAGCACGGTTCGCCACGAAGGCAGCCAGTTCACCAGCCTGCAGGAAGAAGCTGCCGGGGCCGACCAGGGCACACGTTACGAGCAAAAGGCGGTACTGGTGCCAGGCAGAACCGAGTGGCGCCCAGCTCCGTTGCCCAAACCCCGCGTTGACGGCCCGCACATGGCAACCGTGGTGGGGCCGCCCGGTGAAGAGATCTACTGCGACGAATGGGGCCGGGTCAAGGTCAGCTTCCCCTGGGACAGAGAAAGCCAGGACAACGCGTTCAGCTCCTGCTGGGTGCGCGTATCCCAAGGCTGGGCCGGCGGCAGCTGGGGCTCGATGGCCATCCCACGGATTGGCCAGGACGTGATCATCCACTACGTCAACGGCGACCCCGATCAGCCGATGATCACCGGCCGTACTTACTGCGGCAACCAGCTGCCACCGTACGACCTTCCCCGTCACAAGACCCGCATGACCATCAAGAGCCAGACCCACAAGGGCGATGGCTTCAACGAGCTGCGCTTCGAGGACGAACTGGGCCAGGAGGAAGTGTTCATTCATGCCCAGAGGGACCAGAACAATGTGGTCAAGCACGATGAGACTACGCAGGTCGGCAATGACCGCAAAGAGCAGGTCGATAACGACGAATCGATCCTGATCGGCCACGACCGTACGGAAACGGTTGGCAATGACGAGCACATCACCATCGGGCAGGACGCCGCGCTCGACATCGGCAGAAACCACACGATCAGGATCGCCAAGGACCGTGTCGAAAACATCGGCAATCACCGTCACGACCAGATCGCCGCCAATCACCACACCCGTATCGGTGGCAACTTCGAGCAACGGGTCGAAGGGCATGCCGAGCTGGAAGCCCGTGGGGATATCCGTAGACGTACTCGCCGTTATGAACTTCGAGCATCGGAAGCCGTGGTCATCCAAGGCCCTGGTGGCTCCATTCGAATCGACGAAACAGGCATCACCCTGGACAGCCCGACGATTCGCATCACCGGCCAGATGCTCAAGTCGGCAAATGGGACGACAAGCCCCTTTTCCATCAGCAGTGCACCGAACACCGGCAAGCCTCTGGAGCGCTTGTGTGGGCGCCGCCCTGATGGTTCCTGCCCCCTGCCCGATTGCCGCTGTATCCGAGGGTCAGGCCAATGACTACACCGTCATCAGCTGCTCCGCGCAGCGAAGACTTCGCTCATAACTGCCGCTTTCTGCTGCTCATGACCAGAACAATCGAGTACTGGGCCTATCGGCCCATCCCGCAGGAGGGTGAACTGGTTCCTGCTTATGCCCCATCGGTAATCGACCTTATCAACGCTGTCAGCCGGAATACTCAAAAGGCATGGTTATGGAAGAGCAGCGCCCTGGATGACCGTCATGAGTTTGGGCCTTTGCTGGTGGACGTTGCAGGCGCTCACGAGCTGCTTGCCCATGCAATCACGACCTGGATGCCTATCGGTGGAGCCATCGCGCTGGATGCCGAGGTTGGCCTGACAGCGCTGGCAGACCACTTCACCAGCCTGGTGCAGGTCGTGCTCCCTGACCAGAGCGTTGCCACTCACCATGTCACACCGGACCATCTTGCAGCCTGGCTGAATGCGCTGGACGACGACCATCGCAAGGCCTGGCTTGGCCCGGTGTCTCGGTTGGCATGGCGAGTCAACTGGGGGCCGGCTCATGAGTGGAAAACACACGAAAACAAGCCGATTGCTGCCCGCTCAAAATCAGAACTGCCTTTGACCCTCCAGCAGCTTGAACTTGATCGGCTGCAAGCAGGCATGCACGAGCACTTTGTCCTCTCATTGGCGCATGAGGTCTTGGCCATGCCGCCCCATGCCAACCATACCTTGGCGGACATACGCCTATGGATAGAAACACTCCTGCCGCAACTGAGAGCACTCAATTTCCGGAGCGAGGAAGTTGCGGGCCAATTCATTCGGCTGCTAGCCGGGCACATGTGGCTGATGAGCAATGACAAGGCGGGAAAAATCTACACCAACCTCGAAGAGTCGCCCCAGGCCCGCCTTCGCGAGCTCCAGGCACTGGTCGAAAGCAAGGAGCCTGCCCATGACTAACGCCTCCGTAAGCAGCGCCACCTCCGGCCCTGCCTGCAGCGCACGCGTGCCCATCCTGCCAGTGCGCTACGCCATCGTGCCCCGCACCGGCGACGCCCCCGCCTGCCGCTATGCCGATGCAGGCTTCAACCTGGAACAAGGCTTCCCCACGCTGCAGCACTCG
>NZ_JAUHUI010000069.1:0-16735 GCF_030418155.1 Pseudomonas sp. 2,4-D | reverse complement strand
CTTTTTATGTCGCTTGTGGCAATCAGCCGTTGAACACTTCATCCACGCTGGTCAGCGGGTAGTGCTTCGGATAAGGCAGGGTAGCCACGCCGGATTCGATGGCAGCCTTGGCCACAGCATCGGAAACGACGGTGATCAAGCGTGCATCCAGCGGCTTCGGAATGATGTACTCACGGCCGAACTCCAGGCCTTCAACACCATAGGCTTCGCAAACTTCCTTAGGCACTGGCAGCTTGGCCAGGTCTTTCAGGGCGATAGCGGCAGCGATCTTCATTTCTTCGTTGATACGCTTGGCGCGAACGTCCAGAGCACCACGGAAGATGAACGGGAAGCCCAGTACGTTGTTGACCTGGTTCGGGTAGTCGGAACGACCAGTAGCCATGATCACGTCGTTGCGAGTGGCATGCGCCAGCTCTGGCGAGATTTCCGGGTCCGGGTTCGAGCAAGCGAACACGATCGGGTTGGCAGCCATCGACTTCAGGCCTTCCGGGCTCAGCAGGTTCGGGCCAGACAGACCTACGAATACGTCGGCACCGTCAAGGGCGTCGGCCAGGGTGCGCTTGTCGGTGGCGTGGGCGAACTGCGCCTTGTACTGGTTCAGGTCGTCACGGCCAGCGTGGATCACGCCACTACGGTCGATCATGAAGATGTTCTCGACCTTCGCACCCATGCTTACCAGCAGCTTCATGCAGGAAATGGCAGCAGCGCCGGCGCCCAGGCAGACGATCTTGGCGTCTTCCAGTTTCTTGCCAGCGATTTCCAGGGCGTTGATCATGCCGGCGGCAGTCACGATGGCAGTACCGTGCTGGTCATCGTGGAACACCGGGATGTCGCACTGTTCGATCAGGGTACGTTCGATCTCAAAGCACTCAGGAGCCTTGATGTCTTCAAGGTTGATGCCACCGAAGGTGATCGAAATGCGGCGAACGGTGTCGATGAACGCTTGCGGGCTTTCCGATTCGACTTCGATGTCGAACACATCGATACCGGCGAAACGCTTGAACAGAACACCCTTGCCTTCCATGACCGGCTTGGAAGCCAGTGGGCCGAGGTCACCCAGACCGAGGATGGCAGTGCCATCGGAAATCACCGCAACCAGGTTGCCTTTGCCGGTGTATTTGTAAGCCAGCTCTGGATCACGGCCAATTTCGCGCACCGGCTCTGCAACACCTGGGCTGTAGGCCAGGGCGAGGTCACGGGCGGTGGCAGTGGGCTTGGAGAGTTCAACGCTCAGTTTCCCCGGACGAGGTTGAGCGTGATATTCGAGAGCGGCGGTTTTCAGGTCTGACATGGTGGGCATTCCGCTATTTACTGTTCTGACGGACCGCCGAGGATACGCAAAGAGCCGGGGAGCCACAAGACTGGCCGGTCACTTGTGTCAAGGCCTTTAGCCTACGACTTTACGCTACAACCCACGGGGCATACGACCAACAGTGTGTACAATCTAGTAGCGAAATGTCTACATCTTTTAGCCTGAAATGCGCTCCAACATGCTCGGGTCGGTCAATGGCAACACCCAGCGTCGCTGCCCGGGCTTGAGGCCACCCCTGCGGGAACGATCCAGCACCCAGCCGCGCGCTTCGACCTGGCGTCCCTTGAGGTTATCGAAGAAGCTGGCGGGGAAGTTGCGCTGCAGACGAGCGGGAACCTGCAGCACCAGGGTACTGCCCAGTGGCAGCCAGACCCCACCACGATTTCGCTCGATACCTTCGATACGACCACGCACAACAGCGAAACCTGACTGCCTGACATTGCCTGCAGCCACTACGGGCGAATGCCGCCACAGGCCAACGCCAGCCTGGCGCGCAGCTTGTTCGGCACGCTGCTGGCAACCGCTGAGACGTACATTAGGGGCAATAGCCACGCGGTAGCCCAAGCCCTCGCTAAGCAATTGCGCTTCCAGATTGTCGCCATTGCGGCTGTAGATGTGCGCCAGTGTGCGACCGTACTTGTCTTTACCTTCAATACCAGGCACCAGCCCGACGCGATCATCATTGGCCTTGACCAAGGCCTGCAATCGCCGCCTGGCAGCTTCGGCATAGGGCTCACTGGTACGTCCCTTGCGACCCATTTCCGGGGCATTGATACCGATCAGCCGCACACTGCGGCCATCGACCAGACGCAAGGTGTCGCCATCAACCACCTGTCGTACCGCTACCCATTGGGGCTTATCCGGCAGTGGGCAGAACGCCAGGACCGGGAAATGCCAGATAACGCCCACAAAAAAGGCGCCCACAAGGGACGCCTTCTTCAGCAACAATGCGAAACCCGAAGGATTCGCCATGCGCATGATTACTTCTTGGCACCGAACATGCCGAAGCGATCGGCGAACTTCTGTACGCGACCACCGGTGTCCAGAACTTTCTGCTTACCGGTGTAGAACGGGTGGCACAGGTTGCAAACGTCGATCGACAGGACGTTGCCCAGGGTCGAACGAGTTTCGAACTTGTTACCGCAGCTGCAGGTGACTGCAACTACTTCGTAGTTCGGGTGGATACCTTCTTTCATGGTCACTTCCTCGAGCTGCGTGCCGCCACCCAACACCAATTGTTGAATACCGCACGTAATTAGGCGGCGAATAATACCAGAGCACACCGTCAGCGCAAGATGTCGCTTGCACCGACCGTCGTCTGCTAGGCTCGCCAGTCCTTGTAACGCCCTCCGAGACTTTCCGCGTGTCCGACGTCATCCTGCGCCTTGCCCTGCCCTCTCCGCTGCGGCGCCTGTTCGACTACAAGGCGCCGGCGAGCATGGCGCGCCAGACCTTGACCCCTGGCATGCGCATCCGCGTGCCCTTTGGCCGCCGCGAAATGATCGGCGTGCTGATAGAGGTGTGCACGCAGAGCGAAGTGCCCGCCGACAAACTGAAGCCTGCCAGCGCCCTGCTCGACCCGGTGTCCCCCATCCCCGCGTCGCTGTTCAAGCTGTGCCTGTGGACCGCCCAGTACTACCAGCACAGCCTGGGCGATACCCTGAGCTGGGCGCTGCCCACGCTACTGCGCCAGGGCGAAGCCGCCGAAATGCGCCAGGAACGCTTCTGGCACATAGCCCCTGGCGCCCGCCTGGAAGACCCGCGCATCGCCCGCGCGCCGCGCCAGCGCGACGCACTCAAAACCCTGGCTCAGCACCCGCACGGCGTGGCCCACAGCCTGCTGGCCAAACTCAACCTGAACAAGGACAGCCTCGACCTGCTGCTGGCCAAGGACCTGGTACAGATCGAGACGCGCCGCCACTTGCCGGCACTACGTCATGAGCACTGGCTGGCACAGCCGGAACTGCCGCTCAACGAAGAGCAACGCGAAGCCTTCGACGCCGTGTGCGAGGGTTTTGGCGGTTTCGGCGCGTTCTTGCTGGCCGGCGTCACCGGCAGTGGCAAGACCGAGGTCTACCTGCAACTGATCCGCGAAACCCTGGAAGCCGGCAAGCAGGCGCTGGTGCTGATCCCGGAGATCAACCTCGGCCCGCAAACCCTGGCCCGCTTCGAGCAACGCTTCAACGCGCGCATTGCCCTGCTGCACTCTGCGGTGAACGACCGCGAACGCCTGGATGCCTGGCTGGCGGCACGGAACGGCGAGGCCGATATCATCATCGGCACCCGCTCGGCATTGTTCACGCCGATGAAAAACCCCGGCCTGATCATCATCGACGAAGAGCACGACGGCTCCTATAAACAGCAGGAAGGCCTGCGGTACCACGCCCGCGACCTGGCGCTGGTCCGCGCTCACCAGGAAAACATCCCGATCCTGCTCGGCTCCGCCACACCGTCGCTGGAAACCCTGCATAACGCCCTGACCGGCCGCTACCGCCTGCTGCGTATGAACCAACGCGCCGGAGGGGCACGCCCGCCGCGCATGCTGCGCCTTGATGTGAAGAGCCTGCCACTGGACAGCGGCATCAGCGGCCCGCTGCAGCAGGCTATCCGACAGACCCTGGAGGCTGGCCAACAAGTGCTGGTGTTCCTCAACCGCCGCGGCTTTGCCCCAACCTTGCTGTGCCACGATTGCGGCTGGCTGTCCGAATGCCCACGCTGCGATGCGCGCATGACCGTGCACCAGCGCTCCGGCGTGCTGCGCTGCCACCACTGTGGCTATGACGAACGCCTGCCGCACCAGTGCCCGCAATGCAACCACGTCGACCTGCGCCCGGTCGGTGCCGGTACCGAGCGCGCCGAAGAGCGCCTGAAGGTGCTGTTCCCGGATTACCCGATCCTGCGCGTGGACCGCGACAGCACGGCGCGCAAGGACGCCATGCACAACCTGTTCAGCACTATCCAGCGCGGCCAGCCGAGCATCCTCGTCGGCACCCAGATGCTCGCCAAGGGCCACCACTTCCCGCGGGTGACCCTGGTGGCCATCCTTGATGCCGATGGCGGGCTGTTTTCCGGCGACTTCCGCGCCAGCGAACGCATGGCACAACTTATCGTACAGGTGGCCGGGCGGGCCGGGCGGGCCGAAGAGCCCGGCAAGGTCATCATTCAGACCCATCTGGCCGACCACCCACTGCTGGTCCAACTAACCGAGCAAGGCTACTTCGCCTTCGCCGAACAGGCCCTGGACGAACGCCGAGCCGCCGGGCTGCCGCCCTACTCGCATCTGGCCTTGCTGCGTGCCGAAGCACACAAGCCGGGGCAGGCCGAAGGTTTCCTCGACGAAGCCTGTGCCGCCGCCGAGCGCCTGGTGGCCGAACAGCACCTGCCGGGCATCGAACTGCTGGGCCCGGTACCGGCGCCCATGGAGCGCCGCGCCGGACGATTCCGCGCACAATTGTTGATACAGGCCAATACCCGGGCGCCGTTGCATCGACTGATCAGCGCCTGGTTGCTAGTGTTGGAACAGTTGCCGAGCGGGCGCCAGGTGCGCTGGTCGCTGGATGTCGACCCGGTAGACCTGTATTGATCTACAAGCTGCGAGTGACCAGCCGTAAGCAAGCGCCGGGCGGGTGCGATGCCGCTTTTTCTTGCCGCTTGTGGCCCCCAGCTTGCCGCCCAAAGGTTGGCAACCTGCTCCCGGCAACGGATAATGCCCAGTTTTTCCACCTGCGCATCCAGGCGCTCACCGCGCTTGCGGTCGAAAAGAGATCCCCATGAAAGACACCATTCGCCAGCTGATCCAGCAAGCCCTCACCCAACTCGTCACCGACGGTGTGCTGCCTGAAGGGCTGTCGCCGGCGATCCAGGTGGAAAACGCCCGGGACAAGACCCACGGCGACTTCGCCAGCAACATCGCCATGATGCTGGCCAAGCCGGCCGGCATGAAGCCGCGCGACCTCGCCGAAAAACTGATCAACGCCCTGCCGGCCAGCGCCGACATCAGCAAGGTGGAGATTGCAGGCCCCGGCTTCCTTAACTTCTTCCAGAACACCGACGCCCTGGCCAATCGCCTGGATGCCGCCCTGGCCGACGCCCACCTGGGTGCACGCAAAGCCGGCCCGGCGCAAAAGGTGGTGATCGACATGTCGGCACCCAACCTGGCCAAGGAAATGCACGTCGGCCACCTGCGCTCGACCATCATCGGCGACAGCGTTGCGCGCGTGCTGGAGTTCCTGGGCGACAACGTCATCCGCCAGAACCACGTCGGCGACTGGGGTACCCAGTTCGGCATGCTGATGGCCTACCTGCAGGAAAACCCGATCACCAGCGACGAGCTGTCGGACCTGGAAAACTTCTACCGCGCGGCGAAGAAACGCTTCGATGAATCGGAGGAGTTCGCCACTCGCGCCCGCGGCCTGGTGGTCAAGCTGCAAGCCGGTGACCCCGAGTGCCTGGCCCTTTGGACACGCTTCAAGGACATCTCGCTGTCACACTGCCAGAAGACCTACGAGCTGCTCAACGTCAAGCTGACCATGGCCGACGTGATGGGCGAAAGTGCCTACAACGACGACTTGGCCAACGTGGTGGCCGACCTCAAGGCCAAGGGCCTGCTGGTCGAAGACCAGGGCGCCCAATGCGTGTTCCTCGACGAGTTCAAGAACAGCGAAGGCGACCCCCTGCCGGTGATCGTGCAGAAGGCTGACGGCGGCTATCTGTACGCCACCACCGACCTGGCTGCCGTGCGTTACCGCAGCAACGTGTTGAAGGCTGACCGCGCTCTGTACTTTGTCGACCAGCGCCAGGCCCTGCACTTCAATCAGGTGTTCGAAGTGGCCCGCCGCGCTGGCTTCGTCGGCCACCCGATGCAAATGGAGCACATGGGCTTCGGCACCATGAACGGCGCCGACGGCCGCCCGTTCAAGACCCGTGACGGCGGCACCGTGAAGCTGATCGACCTGCTCACCGAGGCCAAGGAGCGCGCCTACGCGCTGGTCAAGGAAAAGAACCCGAGCCTGGCAGACGACGAACTGCGCCACATCGGCGAGGTGGTGGGCATTGGCGCGGTGAAATACGCCGACCTGTCCAAGCACCGCACCAGCGACTACAGCTTCAACTTCGAACTGATGCTCAACTTCGAAGGCAACACCGCGCCTTACCTGCTGTACGCTTACACCCGCGTAGCCGGCGTGTTCCGCAAGCTGGGCAAAGGCTTTGACGAAGTCGACGGCAAAATCGTGCTGCAAGCTGCCCACGAGCAGGACTTGGCCGCGCGCCTGGCGCAGTTTGGCGAAATCCTCAACAACGTCGCCGAAAAAGGCACGCCGCACGTGCTGTGCAGCTACCTGTACGACTTGGCCGGCCTGTTCTCCAGCTTCTACGAGAACTGCCCGATCCTCGCCGCCGAAACCCCTTCGCAGCAGCAGAGCCGGCTGCGCCTGGCCGCCCTGACTGGCCGCACCCTCAAACAAGGTCTGGAACTGCTCGGCCTGGAAACCCTGGAGCGCATGTAAGTTGGCTGCCAAGAAAAAACCTGCCCCGAAACGCGGCGCCAGCCGCCAGACGGCACCGGCCAAACAGCCGATCCCCGGCTGGGTATGGCTGGCGGTCGGCCTGACCGTAGGCGCGTTCATCGTGTTCCTGATGAAGCTCGAACCCGGTGGCGATGACATCAAGCGCACCAAGCCCGAGCAGGAGAAGCCGGCGAAAGCGGCCGAAGCCGGCAAGCCCGCGCAAGCTACTGCGCAACAGCCGGTGAAGCCGAAGTATGACTTCTACACCCTGCTGCCGGAGTCTGAGGTGATCGTGCCGCCGGAAGCCGTACCGGAGAAAACCCCACCGGTGCCGGCCCAGCCGGTAACCCCGGTGACACCAGCAGAAGCGGCGAAAATCGACACGGCAAGGGCCCAGGCAGCGTTGCTCGGCCAGACCCCGCCACCGCCACCACCCGTGATCAAGCCGGCGGCGACCACGCAGTACTTCCTTCAGGCCGGCTCGTTCCGCAAGCAGGCCGATGCCGACAAGGTACGGGCACAGATCATCCTGCTGGGCCAGTCTGTGAAAGTGGAGTCAGGCACGGTCAAGGAAGAAACCTGGTACCGCGTGCTGGTCGGGCCGTTCAGCAACCGCGAGCAGTTGACCGGGGCACAGAAGCAGCTGGCTGGGGCCGGGTTCAGCAACCTGTTGCTGCAACAGCGGCAGACCCGTCAGTAACGAAGAAGGCCTTGCCGCAGCGGTGCGACAAGGCCTTCTTTATATGGACAGCATTACCCGTTAAGGGGCTGTAAAGCAGCCCCACTACCGTCAACCCCGCCCCGCATTCCTTTCGGACACCTGGCTGTTCAGCGTCCAGAAGTCATACAGCACCCCCACCAGGAACAATCCGCCGGTAAAGAAGTAGATGATCGCGGTGATCCACTTGCCCTGATACAGCCGGTGCAGGCCAAACACCCCCAGGAAGGTCAGCAGAATCCAGGCGATGTTGTAGTCGATACGCCCCGATTGAAACCTCAGGTCGGCTTCACGGTCCATGGACGGGATCAGGAACAGGTCGATCAACCAACCAATGCCCAGCAAGCCCAAGGTGAAGAACCAGATGGTCCCGGTAATCGGCCTGCCGTAATAGAAACGATGGGAACCGGTGAAGCCGAAAATCCACAGCAGGTAGCCAATGGTTTTGCTGTGGGTGTCGTGAAAGGGCGCCCCCTGTTGATAACTGTTCATTCATAGCCCCTGTGGGTTATCCGAAAATTTTCTAAGAAAAAATGTGACTTTCTCGTCGCAAGCCGACATACGGCACCTGGGCAATCGACCAACGGATCAATAACTGATCAAAAAGCTGTTATAAAGTTGCGCGCCCAACACATAACTATTCATAAGAGCTTCATCTATGCCGCCTTTGATCAAGACATGGCTGACCCTCTGCCTATTATTGCCCCTGGCCGCCCACGCCACCAATCGTGAGCAACGTCTTCCCAATGGTTTCACCGGCTACACGACCAACGCCTCGGTGAAACGCGCACCAGTCAAACAGACTGCGCTACGCGCCCGCCCAAGCAATACCGCCATCAGCCGCGGTGCGAATGTCGCCGCCATGTCGCCAAAGCAAAGCAGCGATGTGCTCAGCCGTGCGGTAAATGTGCTCGGTACTCCTTATGTTTGGGGCGGCAGCAGCCCGAAAAAAGGCTTTGACTGCAGCGGGCTGGTCAAATACGCCTTCAACGACGTCGCCGACGTCGACCTGCCGCGCACCTCCAATGCCATGGCCCAGGGCCACGGAGTGAAGGTGGCCAAGGGTGATCTGAAGCCTGGCGACCTGATCTTCTTCAACATCAAGAGCCGTCGGGTCAATCACGTAGCCATCTACCTGGGTAACGACCGCTTCATCCACGCTCCACGCCGTGGCAAGCGGGTGAGTATCGACACCTTGAGCAAGCCTTACTGGCAGAAGCACTACGTGGTGGCCAAGCGGGTGCTGCCGAAAGAGCAGCAGCTGAGTCTGGCCAAGCGTTAATCTGATCGGCGCTATCCGGTACCGGCCCCTTCGCGCACGCCCGCTCCCACAGGTACCGCGTCGCTCTCGCGGGCAGCGTGGCAGCGGGCGCGCCCGCGAAAGGGCCTTTGCAGGTACTACAAGCCTTTGATCAGCCCTCGCTCCCTCAGCCTCCGCAACGCCCCCTCCATCGTCCGCATCCCCTCCGCTGCCCCGCCCTGCATCACCGAAGACAACTGCGCCAACCGCCCCTCCCGAACCAGGTTACGCACCGCCGGCGTCGCCACCAGCACTTCCCGCGCAGCCACCCGCCCACCCCCCACGCGCCTGACCAGCACCTGCGTGACCACCAGGCGCAGCGACTCGGCCAGCATCGCCCGCACCAACGGCTTTTCCTCGGCAGCAAAAACCTCCACCAACCTGTCGATGCAGCTGGTCGCCGAACGCGCGTGCACGGTTGCCAGCACCAGGTGCCCGGTTTCGGCCGCGCGCAGGGCCAGGCGAATGGTTTCCAGGTCGCGCAACTCGCCGATCATGATCACGTCCGGGTCCTGGCGCAGCGCACTGCGCAGCCCCTGAGCAAAGCCGCGACTATGGCGCCCCATCTCACGCTGGTTGACCAGGCTGCGCTGGCTGGCATGGATGACTTCGACAGGGTCCTCCAGGGTAATGATGTGCAGTGCCCGCTCGCGGTTCAGCTGGTCGAGCAGCGTTGCCAGGGTACTGGACTTGCCACTGCCGGTCGGCCCGCCCACGAGGATCAAACCATCTCGGCATTGCGCAACAGATTGAAACACATCCACAAGGTCCAGCTCACTCACCGTCGCAATGCGCCCCGGAATCAACCGAAAGGTAACCGACGGGCCATTCAACTGGCGAAACAGGTTCAGCCGAAAGCGCCCAAGCGCCGGCAATTCCAGCGCAAGGTCCATTTCATCGTCTTGGGCCCACTGCCGGCGCTGGTCGTCATCCAGCACGCTCGCCATGCCCTCGATCAAGGCCCCCTGGCTCAAGGGCGGCAAGCCCATACGCTGCAACTCGCCATCCAGGCGCAGCATCGGAATCTGGCCCGTCGCCAGGTGCAGGTCTGAAGCCCCCGCATCCACAGCTCGGGCCAACAGGTCGGTCACATCCATGAGACTCCCCAAAGGCCTTCAAGCAGGTAGAATGCCGCAGACCCTACAGCTGCCGGCATCGATCCATGTCCACCCTAGCAGACAACCTTTCCGCGATTTCCGCCCGTATCGCCAGTGCTGCCCAGGCAGTCGGGCGTGATCCGGCCAGCGTCCAGTTGCTGGCCGTGAGCAAGACCAAGCCTGCCAGCGCTATCCGCGAGATCCATGCCGCCGGTGTGCACGACTTCGGGGAAAATTACCTACAGGAAGCACTGACAAAGCAGCAGGCCCTCAGCGACTTGCCCTTGATCTGGCACTTCATCGGCCCCATTCAGTCGAACAAGACCAAAGCCATCGCCGAGCATTTCGACTGGGTACATTCCGTGGACCGCCTGAAAATTGCCCAACGCCTGTCGGAACAACGCCCTGCCGGGCTGGCGCCGCTGAACATCTGCCTGCAGGTGAACGTCAGCGGCGAAGACAGTAAATCCGGCTGCACCCCGGCCGACCTACCCGCGTTGGCCAAAGCCGTAGCCGCACTGCCCAACCTGCGCCTGCGCGGGCTGATGGCAATCCCGGAACCCACCGAAGACCGCGCCACCCAGGAGGCCGCCTTCGCCAGCCTGCGCAAGTTGCAGGAAGGCCTGGGGTTTGGCCTGGACACCCTGTCCATGGGCATGAGCCACGACCTGGAAGCGGCTATCGCCCAGGGCGCGACGTGGGTACGAATTGGCACGGCCCTGTTCGGAGCCCGCGACTACGGCAACACCTGATTCCATGCTTCACTCACTCTTTTCCACAAGGACCTGACATGAGCAAGACACGTATTGCCTTTATCGGCGCCGGCAACATGGCCGCCAGCCTGATCGGTGGTCTGCGTGCCCAGGGCCTGGACGCCTCGCAGATCCGCGCCAGCGACCCGGGCGCCGAGACCCGCAGTCGCATCCAGGCCGAGCACGGCATTGAAGCCTTCGAGGACAACGCCCAGGCCATCGATGGCGCTGACGTCATCGTGCTGGCGGTCAAGCCACAAGTCATGAAAACCGTATGTCAGGCACTGCAACCCAACCTGCAGGATGGCCAACTGATCGTTTCAATCGCCGCCGGCATCACGTGCGCCAGCCTGCAAAGCTGGGTGGGCGCTCGCCCGGTGGTGCGCTGCATGCCCAACACCCCGGCATTGCTGCGCCAAGGCGTAAGCGGCCTGTACGCCACCGCTGAAGTGTCCGGCGAACAGCGTCAGCAGGCCGAACAACTGCTGTCGGCCGTGGGCACCGCCCTGTGGCTGGAGCAGGAACAGCAATTGGACGCCGTGACAGCTGTGTCCGGCAGTGGCCCGGCGTACTTCTTCCTGCTGATCGAGGCCATGACCGCAGCAGGCGAAAAACTCGGCCTGCCACGTGAAACGGCCTCCCAACTGACCTTGCAGACGGCCCTGGGCGCCGCACACATGGCAGTTGCAAGCGATGTCGATGCCGCCGAACTGCGCCGCCGCGTCACTTCGCCCGCCGGCACCACGGAAGCGGCGATCAAGTCGTTCCAGGCCAGCGGCTTCGAAGCCATCGTCGAGCAGGCGCTGCAGGCTGCAGCCACGCGCTCTGCCGAGCTGGCCGAACAACTGGGCAAATAAGGAGCCTTAGATGAATGCACTATCAGGCGCCGCGATTTTCGTGGTGCAAACCCTGGTCAGCCTTTACCTGGTAATCGTCCTGCTGCGCTTCGTGCTGCAACTGGTCAAGGCCAACTTCTACAACCCGCTGTGCCAGTTCGCCGTTCGTGCCACCCAACCGCTGCTCAAGCCGATCCGCCGGATCATCCCTAGCGTTGGCGGGCTGGATACCTCGTCGCTACTGCTGGCGGTGGTCATCCAGGCCTTGCTGATGGGCTTCGTGCTGATGGTCACCTACGGTACCTTCGGCGACGTCCTGCACCTGCTGATGTGGGCGATCATCGGCATCACCTCGCTGTTCCTGAAGATTTTCTGGGTGGCGATGATCGTCATGGTGATCGTTTCCTGGGTTGCACCCAACAGCCACAACCCGGCGGCCGAACTGGCCTACCAGATCAGCGAGCCAGTGCTGGCGCCGTTCCGCCGCCTGGTGCCAAATCTCGGTGGCATGGACATCTCGCCGATCTTCGCCTTCCTGGCGATCCAGGTGGTCCAGTCGTTTGTCATGCCCCCGCTGGCCGCCTACGCTGGCATGCCTCAAGAGCTGTGGCGAATGATCTGAGGCTCGCCAGAGCCAGCGTACCCCCAGTCGCAAGCCTTTGCTTGCCGCTGGGGGTAGCGCTCTTTAGACTTACGCCTCCGTCAAGCGTGAGCAGGGTCGATGTCAACTGTCTTTCCCGAAGATTCCGTCGGTCTGGTAGTACCGCAAACCGCCCGGTTCGATGAACCGCTGGCACTGGCCTGTGGCCGTTCACTGGCCAGTTACGAACTGGTCTACGAGACCTATGGCACCCTGAACGCCAGCGCGAGCAACGCCGTGCTGATCTGCCATGCCCTGTCCGGCCACCACCATGCCGCTGGCTACCATGCCGCCACCGACCGCAAGCCGGGCTGGTGGGACAGCTGCATCGGCCCCGGCAAGCCGATCGATACCAACCGCTTCTTCGTGGTCAGCCTGAACAACCTCGGCGGCTGCAACGGCAGCACCGGCCCCAGCAGCGTCAACCCTGCCACCGGCAAACCGTATGGCGCCGACTTCCCTGTACTGACCGTAGAGGACTGGGTACACAGCCAGGTGCGCCTGGGCGAGCGCCTGGGCATCCAGCAATGGGCCGCTGTCGTCGGCGGCAGCCTTGGCGGCATGCAGGCACTGCAATGGACCATCAGCTACCCCGAGCGTGTGCGTCATTGCGTCGACATTGCCTCGGCGCCCAAGCTGTCGGCGCAGAACATCGCCTTCAACGAGGTGGCGCGCCAGGCCATTCTCACCGACCCTGAGTTCCATGGCGGCTCGTTCCAGGACCAGGGCGTGATCCCCAAGCGCGGCCTGATGCTGGCACGCATGGTCGGCCACATTACCTATCTGTCCGATGATTCGATGGGTGAAAAATTCGGCCGAGAGCTGAAAAGCGACAAGCTCAACTACGACTTCCACAGCGTCGAGTTCCAGGTCGAAAGCTACCTACGCTATCAGGGCGAGGAGTTTTCCGGCCGTTTCGACGCCAACACCTACCTGCTGATGACCAAGGCACTGGACTATTTCGACCCGGCCGCCACGCACGGTGGTGATCTGGCCGCCACCCTGGCCCACGTCAAGGCAGACTACTGCATCATGTCGTTCACCACCGACTGGCGCTTCTCTCCGGCCCGTTCGCGCGAGATCGTCGATGCGCTGATGGCCGCGCGCAAGAACGTCTGCTACCTGGAGATCGATTCGCCCTACGGGCACGATGCCTTCCTGATCCCCACACCTCGCTACATGCAGGGTTTCTCGAACTACATGAACCGCATTGCCATCTGAGGACAGCATGAGAGCCGATCTGGAAATCATCCACGACTGGATCCCCGCCGGCAGCCGGGTACTCGACCTGGGCTGCGGTAGCGGCGAACTGCTGGCCTCGCTGCGTGACCGCAAACAGGTCACCGGCTATGGCCTGGAAATCGACGCCGACAATATCGCCGCCTGCGTGGCCAAGGGCGTCAACGTCATCGAACAAGACCTGGACAAAGGCCTGGGCAACTTCGCCAGCAACAGCTTCGACGTGGTGATCATGACCCAAGCCCTGCAGGCCGTGGAATACCCCGACCGCATCCTCGACGAAATGCTGCGAGTGGGCCGTCAGTGCATCATCACCTTCCCCAACTTCGGCCACTGGCGCTGCCGCTGGTACCTGGCGACCAAAGGCCGCATGCCGGTATCGGACTTCATGCCGTATACCTGGTACAACACGCCGAACATCCACTTCTGCACCTTCGCCGACTTCGAAGAACTTGTGCATGAACGCCGAGCCAAGGTACTCGACCGCCTGGCGGTCGACCACTTGCACCGCAACGGGTGGGGTGGCCGGCTATGGCCTAATCTTCTAGGTGAGATCGGCATCTACCGCGTCAGCAGTCCGGGCCTGCAAGAGCACCAGCTCGCGGTCTGACGCCCACCGGAGGAATCGCCCCATGCGTCGCCTAGCCCTGTTCCTGATCAGCCTGTGCCTGGCCCTGCCAGTACTGGCTGCCGATGCCGCACGCCCCGAGCGCAAGGAGGTATTTGGCGACGTGACGGTGCACTACAGCGCATTCACCTCGAGCATGCTCACACCCGAGGTGGCCGCGGCCACCGGCCTGGTTCGCAGCAAGAACCAGGGCGTGCTCAACATTACCGTCCTCAAGGCCAGCAAACCTGCCACGGCGGTGATCAGCGGCACGATCAAGGACCTGACCGGGCGCAGCAGCCCGCTGTCGTTCAAGCAGATTACCGAACAGGGCGCGGTGTACTACATCGCCCAGTTCAAGATCGACCAGCCAGAAACCGTCACCTTCGACCTCAACATCGAAACCGGCGGCATCAGCAACTCTCTCCGCTTCAACCAGGAAGTGTTCCCAGGCGAATGATGAATTTCCAGCAACTCGTATTGGCCAGCCACAACGCCGGCAAACTCAAGGAACTCCAGGCCATGCTCGGCCATTCCGTGCAGCTGCACTCGATTGGTGAGTTCAGCCAGGTGGAGCCGGAAGAAACCGGCCTGTCGTTCGTCGAGAACGCCATCCTCAAGGCGCGCAATGCCGCCCGCATTTCCGGCCTGCCGGCCTTGGCCGATGACTCTGGCCTGGCGGTGGACTTCCTCGGCGGCGCGCCGGGCATCTACTCGGCGCGCTATGCCGATGGCAAAGGTGACGCGGCAAACAACGCCAAGCTGCTCGAGGCCTTGAAAGACGTGCCTGAAGCTGAGCGCAGTGCACAGTTCGTCTGCGTTCTGGCGCTGGTGCGCCACGCCGACGACCCGTTGCCGATCCTGTGCGAAGGCCTGTGGCACGGGCGCATCCTGTTCGAGGCCAGCGGCGACCAGGGCTTTGGCTACGACCCGCTGTTCTGGGTACCGGAGCGCAACTGCTCCAGCGCCGATCTAGCCCCAGCAGACAAGAACCAGCTCAGCCACCGCGCCCGTGCCATGGCCCTGCTGCGCAAACGTCTGGGCCTGGCATGATCGAAATGCTGTCGCCCCCCGGCGCGGCAGGCTTTAGCAGCCTGCCGCCGCTGGCGCTGTACATCCACATTCCGTGGTGCGTACGCAAATGCCCTTATTGCGACTTCAACTCCCACGCTGCCGGGCCTGAGCTACCGGAAGATGCCTACGTCACAGCCCTGCTCGACGACCTCGACCAGGAACTGGCTGCCGTACAAGGCCGCCCGATCAGCTCGATCTTCTTCGGTGGCGGTACGCCAAGCCTGTTCAGTGCCAGCGCCCTTGGCCGGCTACTGCGTGGCGTAGAGCAACGTATTCCGTTTGCGCCAGACATCGAAATTACCCTGGAAGCCAACCCGGGCACCTTCGAGCAGGACAAGTTCAAGGCCTACCGGCAGACCGGCATCAATCGTCTTTCTATCGGTGTGCAGAGCTTCCAGCCAGCCAAGCTGGAAGCTCTGGGGCGCATCCACAATGGCGACGAAGCGGTTCGAGCCGCCGGCATGGCGCGCGCGGCCGGTTTCGACAATTTCAACATGGACCTGATGCACGGCCTGCCCGACCAGTCGCTGGACGACGCGCTGGGTGACCTGCGCCAGGCCATCGATCTGGGGCCGACCCACCTGTCGTGGTATCAGCTGACCGTGGAACCGAACACGGTGTTCTGGAACCAGCCGCCAGAGCTGCCCGAAGACGACATCCTCTGGGATATTCAGGAAGCCGGCCAAGCGCTGATGGCCGAGCACGGCTACCGCCAGTACGAGGTATCGGCCTACGCCCAGGCAGGCCGCGCCGCCCAGCACAACCTCAACTACTGGCGCTTCGGCGACTTCATCGGCATTGGTGCCGGCGCCCACGGCAAGCTCACCTTCGCCGACGGGCGCATTCTGCGTACCTGGAAGACCCGCCTGCCCAAGGACTACCTGAACCTGGCCAAGCCGTTCAGGGCCGGCGAGAAGCTGCTGCCAGTCGATGAACTGCCGTTCGAGTTCCTGATGAACGCCCTGCGCCTGACCGATGGCGTGGAAGCCGAACTGTTCACCCAGCGCACCGGCTTACCACTGTCACAGCTGCAGGAAGCACGCCGTGCCGCCGAACAAAAAGGCCTTTTGCAGGTCGAACCGGATCGACTGGTGGCCACCCCAAGGGGCCAGTTGTTCCTCAATGACCTGCTGCAGTATTTCTTGACCTAAGGATGACCCATGGATCTGGTACTTGATCTGCTCGCGACGGTTTCCCGCTGGAGCCGCAGCAACCTGTCGGAGATTTCACTGGCCTTGGTAGGCTGCCTGCTGGTGCTGTTCGGCACCGATGTCAAAGCCTGGGCCGAGCAACGCCTGGGCGGCCTCGCCGGCGCCCTGCGCGTGCCGTTCATGGCGCTGATGGTGATGATCGGCAGCGGTGCTGCGCTGATCTATGCCACGCCATGGGTGGTGAAAGGCCTGAGCCAGTTCAACAACTATGCGCTGGCACCTGTGTTGCTGGTGGTGCTGGTGTTGATTGGCGTGGTGGCGGATCGCCGCGGCTGAGCTAATGGCCCCTGGGTCAACTGTCTTGCTCAACATTTGAAAGACCTGCGCAGCCGCCTGTAGGAGCGGGTTTACCCGCGAAGAGGCCGGCCCTGCTGGCCAATTTCCACCCGCCGTTCACCGTTGCCGCCGCCACCGTATTCGCGGGTAAACCCGCTCCTACACA
>NZ_JAUHUI010000068.1:0-17085 GCF_030418155.1 Pseudomonas sp. 2,4-D | reverse complement strand
GGAGGGGAAGCAGAGTGACCAGGATGCGGCGGGGCGCTGGTAATCAAGGCGCCAGCGGTCGGCTGTAGGAGCGGGTTTACCCGCGAAAGGGCCGGCCCTGCTGGCCAATCTCCACCCGCCGTTCACCGTTGCCGCCACTACCGTATTCGCGGGTAAACCCGCTCCTACAGGGGGACCTTGTGTCGCGAAAGGGCCGCGTAGCGGCCCCCGACAACTCCGCATCAAAGCCGAAATCCCGGGGCCGCTGCGCGGCCCAATCGCGACACAAGGCCGCTCCCACAGGGTGGACCGCGCCAGCTTTTAGAAATTGAGCAAGACAGTTGCTCCCAGCGCGCAGGGAGCCCGCTGAAGGTCAGTGGTGCTTGCGCGGCACCGGCTTGAGCAGTTCATCCGGCGGCATCTCGCACTTGATCTTGCGCCCCAGCAGCGCTTCGATCGCCGGCAACTGATACGAGTCATCTTCACCGGCAAAGCTGATCGACACACCACTGGTGCCGGCACGGCCGGTACGGCCAATGCGGTGCACGTAGTCGTCAGGGTCTTCCGGCAGGGTGAAGTTGATCACGTGGCTGATGCCATCGATATGGATCCCGCGCCCGGCCACGTCGGTGGCCACCAGCACGGTGATGCGCCCTTCGCGGAAGCTCTCCAGGGTTCGGATGCGCTTGTGCTGCGGCACGTCGCCCGACAGCTGGGCCGCATTGATACCGTCGCGTACCAGCTTTTCCTCGATGCGCCGCACTTCGTCCTTGCGGTTGGCGAACACCATCACCCGTTCCCACTTGTTTTGGGTCACCAGGTTATACAGCAGTTTGTACTTGTCGCTGCCGGCCACCGCATACACATGCTGCTCCACCGTTTCGCTGGCCACGTTCTCCGGCTCGATCTCGACGATGGCCGGGTTGGTGGTCCACTGCTTGGCCAGGTTCATCACATCGTCGGTGAAGGTGGCGGAGAACAGCAGGGTCTGGCGCTCGCTTTTCGGCGGTGTCTGACGAATGATTTGGCGGACCTGGGGGATGAAGCCCATGTCGAGCATGCGGTCGGCTTCGTCAAGCACCATCACCTCGACCATGTCCAGGTGCACTTCGCCACGCTGGTTGAAGTCCAGCAGGCGGCCCGGGGTGGCCACCAGAATATCGCAGTGGCGCGCTTCCAGGGCTTTGAGCTGCTTGTCGAAGTCCATGCCACCGACGAAGCTCATCACGTTCAGGCCGGTGTACTTGGTCAGGGCAGCGGCGTCCTTGGCGATCTGCACCACCAGCTCGCGGGTGGGGGCGATGATCAGCGCGCGCGGCTCGCCCATGTAGCGCTCTTTAGGCGGTGGCGTCTGCTGTAACTGGGAAATGATCGAGATCAGGAAGGCGGCCGTCTTGCCGGTGCCCGTCTGGGCCCGGCCGATGGCGTCCTGGCCACGCAGGGTGTAACCCAGGACCTGCGCCTGGATCGGCGTGCAGTACGGGAAGCCCAGGTCGTGGATGGCGTGCATCAGCTCGTTGGACAGCTTGAAGTCGTGGAAGCGGGTTTTGCCTTCCTGTGGCTCGACCACGAAGTCTTCGGGCTTCCACAGGCTGGCCTGCGGCTTGGGCTTGCGTTCGCGGCGCGGTTTGTCCTTGGCCGGTTGTTCGGCAGGTGGCGTAGCGGCGGCAGGTTGCTCAGCCTTGGGGGCGGGGTTGGCCTGTGGTGCAGCCGGTTTGGTCGCGGGCTGGGCTTCCGGCGTCACGCTGGCAGCAGGAGCGGCGGCTTGTGGTGTGGCCTCTCCCTTGCCGAATATTTTTCTGAGTGCTTTGAGCACGGTCGTCTCATCAACTGATTAAGGAATGTACGCCGGGCAGTGTAATGCAAGATCCGGGCGCGGCGTAGCGGAATACGCCCACAACTACAAGCGAGGCTGCCTATTGCAGCTGCTTGCTCAGCCAGTCGTGGATATCGTTCAGTTCTTCGACCACCACTTCGTGTTCCATCGGGTATTCGTACCAGCGGGCAGCGACGCCCCAGGTGTTCAGGTACTCGAAGGCGGTACGGCCCATGGACGGTATTACCACCGGGTCATGCACACCATGCAGGCACAGGGCCGGTGTGCGCTGCTGGCAGGCACTCAACTGGTGCTGGTCATTGAAGGTGGGGGCATAGGTGGACAGGGCGATCACCCCGCCCAGTGCTTCCTGCCACTTTATATAGGCAGTGTGCAGCACCACCGCGCCGCCCTGGGAGAAGCCGGCCAGGAAGATCCGCGACAGGTTGATGCCTTTGGCCTGCTCGGCCTTGATCAGCGCAACCACCTGCTCGGCAGATTCTTCCAGCTGCGCTTCGTCGATGGCACGGGCCGGGGTCATGGCCTTGATGTCATACCACCTGGGCATGGCATAGCCGCCGTTGATGGTCACGGGGCGGGTCGGTGCCTGGGGCATGATGAAGCGTGTGCTGAGCAAGCGCTCCTGCATGAATTCGGCCACAGGTAGGAAGTCGTAACGGTCGGCCCCCAGACCGTGCAACCAGATCACACAGGCGTCAGCGGTTTTCTGTGGTTCGAGAATCAGCGGGTTGGTCATGACTGCTCCGAAAGTGTGCGGGTCTTGTTATGGCGTGCGTGAAAAGAAAGCACCGGAAATGATTGTCGGAAAAAGAATGTCGCAACGATACAACTTTTCCTACTTGACGAGCGCTTAAACGCTACAGCCAGAAAATTTGGTACGCGGTTTGCAACTCAATCTGTGATGCAAAGGGCAGGCCGTGACGGTAACACCCTCTGCACGCGAAGGCTGTCACAGAACAGTCCATTGCGCCAATTGACCCAATAACAAGCCAATACGGGTCGGATACGCCTCAAAAGGGTGCGGTGCAATTCCGGCTCGATACAACAAGAGCGATTTGGAGGTTGTGAATGAAGATGTTGAAAACCACCCTGGCAGTCCTGACCGCTGCCGCCGCGCTGGGCGCCGTGAGCACTGCCCAGGCCGGCGCCACCCTCGATGCGGTAAAGAAGAAGGGCTTCGTCCAGTGTGGCGTGAGCGACGGTCTTCCAGGCTTCTCGGTACCTGATGCGCAGGGCAAGATCGTCGGCATCGATGCCGATGTCTGCCGCGCCGTGGCCGCCGCCGTGTTCGGTGATGCCACCAAGGTCAAGTTCAGCCAGCTCAACGCCAAGGAACGCTTCACTGCCCTGCAGTCGGGCGAGGTCGACGTACTGTCGCGTAACACCACCTGGACCAGCTCGCGCGATGCCGGCATGGGCCTGGTGTTCGCGGGTGTCACCTACTATGACGGCGTCGGCTTCCTGGTCAACAAGAAGCTTGGCGTTTCCAGCGCCAAAGAGCTCGATGGCGCGACCATCTGCATCCAGGCCGGTACCACCACCGAGCTGAACGTGTCGGACTTCTTCCGTGCCAATGGCCTGAAGTACACCCCGATCACCTTCGACACCTCTGACGAGAGCGCCAAATCGCTGGAGTCGGGCCGTTGCGACGTGCTGACTTCGGACAAATCGCAGCTGTTCGCCCAGCGCTCCAAACTGGCCGCGCCGACCGACTACGTGGTGTTGCCGGAAACCATCTCCAAGGAGCCGCTGGGCCCGGTAGTGCGTAAAGGCGACGAGGAGTGGTTCAGCATCGTCAAGTGGACCCTGTTCGCCATGCTCAATGCCGAAGAAGCGGGCATCACTTCCAAGAACGTCGAGGCCGAGGCCAAGGCCACCAAGAACCCGGATGTCGCCCGACTGCTGGGCGCGGATGGCGAGTATGGCAAGGACCTCAAACTGCCCAAAGACTGGGTAGTGCAGATCGTCAAGCAAGTGGGTAACTATGGCGAAGTGTTCGAGAAGAACCTGGGCCAGAGCACTGACTTGAAGATCGACCGTGGCATGAACGCCCTGTGGAACAACGGCGGCATCCAGTACGCGCCTCCAGTGCGCTGATGGCTGCACCCTGCGGCGGCATTCCGCCGCCGCAGGCTGTTCGAATCCCTACTGTCCGGGGCACTTCATGCAAAATCAAATCGGCGCACCCAAGGGCTTGTCCCTTAACGATCCGCGTGTGCGCGCGTGGCTGTTCCAGATTCTCACGATCGTCTTCGTGGTCGGTCTGGGCTGGTACCTGTTCCACAACACGCAAACCAACCTGCAACACCGGGGCATCACCTCGGGCTTCGACTTCCTCGACCGCAGTGCCGGCTTCGGTATCGCCCAGCACCTGATCCCCTATGTGGAATCCGACAGTTATGCGCGGGTGTTCGTCATCGGCCTGCTCAATACGCTGTTGGTGACCTTCATCGGCGTCATTCTGGCGACGATACTGGGCTTCATCATCGGTGTGGCTCGCCTGTCACCGAACTGGATGATCAACAAACTGGCGACCGTCTATGTGGAAACCTTCCGCAACATTCCGCCGTTGTTGCAGATCCTGTTCTGGTATTTTGCCGTGTTCCTGACCCTGCCGGGACCGCGGGGCAGCATCAACATCCAGGACATGTTCTTCATCAGCAACCGTGGCTTGAACATGCCTGGCGCGTCCATGGCCGATGGCTTCTGGCCATTTGTGGTGGCATTGGCGCTGGCCATTGCCGCTATTGCCCTGATGGTGCGCTACGCCAACAAGCGTTTCAACGAGACGGGCGAGCCGTTCCACAAGTTCTGGGCGGGGCTGTTGCTGTTCATCGCCATTCCGAGCCTGAGCGTGCTGTTGTTCGGCAGCCCGGTAACTTGGGACATGCCGCAGCTCAAGGGCTTCAACTTCGTCGGGGGCTGGGTGCTGATCCCCGAGCTGCTGGCGCTGACCCTGGCGCTGACTATCTATACGGCAGCCTTCATCGCCGAAATCGTGCGCTCCGGCATCCGTTCGGTCAGTCATGGCCAGACCGAAGCGGCTCGCTCGTTGGGCCTGCGCGAGGGCCCGACCCTGCGCAAGGTGATCATCCCCCAGGCACTGCGGGTGATCATTCCGCCGCTGACCAGCCAGTACCTGAACCTGGCGAAGAACTCTTCGCTGGCGGCCGGTATCGGCTACCCGGAGATGGTCTCGCTGTTCGCCGGTACCGTGCTCAACCAGACCGGCCAGGCCATCGAGGTGATCGCCATCACCATGAGTGTCTATCTCGCCATCAGCATCAGCATTTCGCTGCTGATGAACTGGTACAACAAGCGCATTGCGCTGATCGAGCGGTGAGGATACGCCCGTGAATGCCCATGTTTTCAAACCCGATATGCCGCCACCGGTGAAAACCGTCGGCGTGCTCGCATGGATGCGTGCCAATCTGTTCTCCAGCTGGCTCAACACGCTGTTGACCCTGTTCGCCATCTACCTGGTGTGGCTGATCGTGCCGCCGTTACTGCAGTGGGCGTTGATCGATGCCAACTGGGTTGGCACCACGCGTGCCGATTGCACCAAGGAAGGCGCCTGCTGGGTGTTCGTGCAGCAGCGCTTTGGCCAGTTCATGTACGGTTATTACCCGACTGAACTGCGCTGGCGTGTGGACCTGACCGTGTGGCTTGCCGTGCTCGGCGCCGCGCCGCTGTTCATCAAGCGTTTCCCACGTAAGGCCTTCTACGGCCTGGGCTTCCTGGTGCTGTACCCGGTGCTGGCCTACACCCTGCTGCACGGGGGGTATCTGGGCCTGGAAAGCGTACCGACCAGCCAGTGGGGCGGGCTGATGCTGACCCTGGTGATCGCCACCGTGGGCATCGTCGGCGCCTTGCCGCTGGGCATCCTGCTGGCACTGGGCCGGCGTTCGAGGATGCCGGCCGTGAAAGTGGTGTGCGTGACCTTCATCGAGTTCTGGCGGGGCGTACCGCTGATCACCGTGTTGTTCATGTCGTCGGTGATGCTGCCGTTGTTCCTGCCGGAAGGCATGAGCTTCGACAAGCTGCTGCGGGCGATGATCGGTGTGATCCTGTTCCAGTCGGCGTACATCGCCGAGGTGGTGCGCGGCGGCCTGCAGGCCATCCCCAAGGGCCAGTACGAAGCCGCCGCGGCCATGGGCCTTGGCTACTGGCGCTCGATGGGGCTGGTGATCTTGCCGCAGGCGCTGAAGCTTGTGATCCCCGGCATCGTCAACACCTTCATTGCCCTGTTCAAGGACACCAGCCTGGTGATCATCATCGGCCTGTTCGACCTGCTCAACAGCGTCAAGCAAGCAGCCGCAGACCCGGCCTGGTTGGGCATGGCCACCGAGGGCTACGTGTTCGCCGCCCTGGTGTTCTGGATTTTCTGTTTCGGTATGTCCCGCTACTCCATGCATCTGGAGCGCAAGCTGGACACTGGCCACAAGCGTTAGGAGTTTCGAAATGAGTGAAGCGATCAAGCAGCCTGCTGGCCCCGAAGGCATCATCCAGATGCAGGGTGTGAACAAGTGGTACGGGCAGTTCCATGTGCTCAAGGACATCAACCTGAACGTGCGCCAGGGCGAACGCATCGTGCTGTGCGGCCCGTCCGGCTCGGGCAAGTCCACCACCATCCGCTGCCTTAACCGCCTGGAAGAGCACCAGCAAGGGCGCATCGTGGTCGATGGCGTGGAGCTGACCAACGACCTCAAGCAGATCGAGGCCATCCGCCGCGAGGTGGGCATGGTGTTCCAGCACTTCAACCTGTTCCCGCACCTGAGCATTCTGGAGAACTGCACCCTGGCGCCGATGTGGGTGCGCAAGATGCCACGGCGCAAGGCCGAGGAAATTGCCATGCACTACCTGGAGCGTGTGCGGATTCCGGAGCAGGCACACAAGTACCCTGGCCAGTTGTCTGGCGGCCAGCAGCAGCGTGTGGCCATTGCCCGCGCGTTGTGCATGAAGCCCAAGATCATGCTGTTCGACGAACCGACCTCCGCACTGGACCCGGAAATGGTCAAGGAAGTGCTCGATACCATGGTGGGCCTGGCCGAGGATGGCATGACCATGCTCTGCGTGACCCACGAAATGGGCTTTGCCCGTACCGTGGCGAACCGGGTTATCTTCATGGACAAGGGCGAGATTGTGGAGCAGGCCGCGCCGGATGACTTCTTCGACCGGCCGCGCAGTGACCGGACCAAGTTGTTCCTCAGCCAGATCCTGCATTGATGCTGTTTGGGCTGCGCGGCAGCCCTTCGCGGGCACGCCCGCTCCCACAGGTTTAGCGCTTGCTTTGGAGCCTGCGTAATTCCTGTGGGAGCGGGCGTGCCCGCGAAGGGCCGCAACGCGGCCCTGGGTTTATTTCTCTTCCTGGCTGGCAGCCGGCGCCGGTGGCGGCCGCAGCCCCACCTCGGCGATCAGCTTCAACTGTTGCCCGTTGCGCATCACCTCGATGGTGATCTTCTCGTTGGGTTTGATCCGCGCTACCTGGTTCATCGACTTGCGCCCGTCGCCGGCCGGCTCGCCATTGATGCTCAGGATCACGTCACCCAGGTGCAACCCGGCCTTGGCCGCTGGCCCTTCGCGGAAGATACCCGCCACCACGATGCCTGGACGGTCCTTCATGCCGAACGATTCTGCCAGCTCCTGGCTCAGTGGCTGCACTTCGATACCCAGCCAGCCACGGATCACCTGGCCGTGTTCGACGATCGACTTCATCACCTCCAGTGCCAGTTTTACCGGGATGGCGAAGCCGATGCCCTGCGAGCCACCGGACTTGGAGAAGATCGCGGTATTGATGCCGATCAGGTTGCCATTGGCATCCACCAGCGCACCACCGGAGTTGCCCGGGTTGATCGCCGCGTCGGTCTGGATGAAGTCCTCGTAGTTGTTCAGCCCCAGCTGGTTGCGGCCAGTGGCGCTGATGATGCCCATGGTCACAGTCTGGCCGACGCCGAACGGGTTACCGATGGCCAGCGACACGTCGCCGATGTGAATGGTGTCGGAACGGCCGATGGTGATCGCCGGCAGGTTCTTCAAGTCGATCTTCAGCACCGCCAGGTCGGTTTCCGGGTCGCTGCCGATCACGCGGGCCAGGGTTTCGCGGCCATCCTTCAGGGCTACGACGATCTGGTCGGCGCCGCTGGTAACATGGTTGTTGGTCAGCAGGTAGCCCTCTGGGCTCATGATTACCGCCGAACCCAGGCTTGATTCCCAGCGGCGCTGTTTGGGCAGGTTATCGCCGAAGAAGCGGCGGAACTGCGGGTCTTCGAACAGTGGGTGGGCGCTTTTGTTCACCACCTTGGTGGTGTACAGGTTGGCCACCGCCGGGGCGGCCAGGGTCACGGCGTCGGCGTACGACACCGGGCCTTGCATGATCCGCGTGGTCTGTGGCGCTTGTTGCAGGTTGACGTCCTGGCTGGGCAGCCCGACCCATTGCGGAAAACGCTGGATGATCAGCATGGCGATCAGTATGCCGGTAAGCAGGGGCCAGCCGAAGTAACGCAAAGCCTTGAACATGAACGAATCCTGGAAAGAGCAGGGGCCAGCGGCCTGGCAGTGGGGCATGAGCGCGCGCGATCATACACCGGTTCCCCCAGTGACAGCGACGGCCCATAATGGCCGGCATTATACGGGCGTTCGTCAGGCGTTGCGCCCGAGAAAAGCGCAGTTTTCGAGGAGATTTTCATGGCCGTCGCTCTAAACACCCTGGTCGAGGAAGCCGAGCGTTACCTGGGCAGCGCGAAGATCCAGGATTATTGCCCAAATGGCCTGCAGGTCGAAGGCCGGCCGCAGGTCAGCCGCATTGTCAGTGGTGTTACCGCCAGCCAGGCATTGCTGGATGCCGCAGTCGAGGCCGAGGCCGATCTGGTGCTGGTGCATCATGGTTATTTCTGGAAGGGCGAGAACCCGTGCATCACCGGCATTCGCCAGCGTCGCCTGAAGACCTTGCTGAATAACGATATCAGCCTGTTGGCGTTCCACCTGCCTTTGGACGTGCACCCGGAAGTGGGCAATAACGTGCAGCTGGCGCGGCAACTGGAGATCACTGTCGAAGGGCCACTTGACCCGGAAAACCCCAAGGTGGTCGGGCTGATCGGTTCGCTCGCCGAATCCATGACCGCGCGCGATTTTGCCCGGCGGGTGCAAGAGGTGCTGGGGCGTGAGCCGTTGCTGGTCGAAGGCGATCAAATGATCCGCCGGGTGGGCTGGTGCACCGGCGGCGGGCAGGGCTATATCGACACGGCGATTGCCGCCGGGGTCGACCTGTACCTGACCGGCGAGGCGTCCGAGCAGACCTACCACAGTGCGCGCGAGAATGGCGTCAGCTTCATTGCTGCCGGGCACCATGCCACTGAGCGCTATGGGGTGCAGGCGCTGGGCGATTACCTGGCACGACGGTTTGCCGTGGAGCACCTGTTCATCGATTGCCCGAATCCCATCTGATGGCAGGGCCGGCCTCTTCGCGGGTGAACCCGCTCCTACGCGCGGGCCTCGTAGGAGCGGGATCACCCGCGAAGAGGCCGGCCCTGCCAGCCCAAACCCCCAGTCATATCGTTAGACTTTTTCGATCTAGCCAGCCTCCTAAATAGAAGCAGCCGCTGTGATAAAGTGGCTCGCTCGAACACGGCCCGCAGGCCGTCCATAAGATCGTTTTTCGTGAGTAGCCATGGTCGACAAACTGACGCACTTGAAACAGCTGGAGGCGGAGAGCATCCACATCATCCGCGAGGTGGCCGCCGAGTTCGACAACCCGGTGATGCTGTACTCGATCGGCAAGGACTCCGCCGTGATGCTGCACCTGGCGCGCAAGGCCTTCTTCCCGGGCAAGCTGCCGTTCCCGGTGATGCACGTCGACACCCAGTGGAAATTCCAGGAGATGTACAGCTTCCGCGACAAGATGGTCGAGGAAATGGGCCTGGAGCTGATCACCCACGTCAACCCCGAGGGTGTGGCACAAGGTATCAACCCGTTCACCCATGGCAGTTCCAAGCACACCGACATCATGAAGACCCAAGGCCTGAAGCAGGCGCTGGACAAGCATGGTTTCGACGCTGCCTTCGGTGGTGCACGCCGTGACGAAGAGAAGTCGCGGGCCAAGGAACGTGTGTATTCGTTCCGTGACAGCAAGCACCGCTGGGACCCGAAGAACCAGCGCCCCGAGCTGTGGAACGTGTACAACGGCAAGGTCAACAAGGGCGAGTCGATCCGCGTCTTCCCGCTGTCGAACTGGACCGAACTGGACATCTGGCAGTACATCTACCTTGAAGGCATCCCGATCGTGCCGCTGTACTTCGCCGCCGAGCGTGAAGTCATCGAGAAGAACGGCACCCTGATCATGATCGACGACGAGCGCATCCTCGAGCACCTCTCCGAGGAAGAAAAAGCCCGCATCGTCAAGAAGAAGGTGCGTTTCCGTACCCTCGGCTGCTACCCGCTGACGGGCGCTGTCGAGTCGGAAGCCGAGACGCTCACCGACATCATTCAGGAAATGCTCCTGACGCGCACTTCCGAGCGCCAGGGCCGGGTCATCGACCACGATGGCGCCGGTTCCATGGAAGACAAAAAACGTCAGGGCTACTTCTAATTTTCAGGGTTACTCCATGTCGCACCAATCCGATTTGATCAGCGAAGATATCCTCGCTTATCTGGCTCAGCACGAGCGTAAAGAACTGCTGCGTTTCCTCACCTGCGGCAACGTGGATGACGGCAAGAGCACCCTGATCGGGCGCCTGCTGCACGACTCCAAGATGATCTACGAGGACCACCTCGAAGCCATCACCCGCGATTCGAAGAAAGTCGGCACCACCGGCGAAGAAGTCGACTTGGCACTGCTGGTAGATGGCCTGCAGGCCGAGCGCGAGCAGGGCATCACCATCGATGTCGCCTACCGCTACTTCTCCACCGCCAAGCGCAAGTTCATCATCGCCGACACCCCGGGCCACGAGCAGTACACCCGCAACATGGCCACCGGTGCGTCCACCTGCGACCTGGCGATCATCCTGGTCGATGCCCGTTACGGCGTGCAGACCCAGACCCGCCGCCACAGCTACATTGCGTCGTTGCTGGGCATCAAGCACATCGTGGTCGCGGTCAACAAGATGGACCTGAAGGGCTTCGATGAAGGCGTCTTTGAGTCGATCAAGGCCGACTACCTGAAGTTTGCCGAAGCCATCAATCTGACTCCGAGCAGCCTGCACTTCGTGCCGATGTCGGCGCTCAAGGGTGACAACGTGGTCAACCACAGCGAGCAATCGCCGTGGTACGCCGGCCCGACGCTGATGGAAATCCTCGAAACCGTCGAGGTTTCGGCCGACCGCAACTTCACCGACCTGCGTTTCCCGGTGCAGTACGTCAACCGTCCCAACCTGAACTTCCGCGGCTTCGCGGGCACCATCGCCAGCGGCGTGGTGCACAAAGGTGACGAGATTGTCGTGCTGCCGTCGGGCAAGAGCAGCCGGGTCAAGTCCATCGTCACCTACGAAGGTGAACTGGAAAACGCCGGCCCAGGCCAGGCCGTGACCCTGACCATGGAAGACGAGATCGACATCTCCCGTGGCGACCTGCTGGTACATGCCGACAACGTCCCGCCGGTCACCGACCAGTTCGACGCCATGCTGGTGTGGATGGCCGAGGAGCCAATGCTCCCGGGCAAGAAATACGACATCAAGCGTGCCACCAGCTACGTGCCAGGCTCGATTGCCAGCATCACCCACAAGGTCGATGTGAACACCCTGGAGCAGGGCGCTGCCAGCGCGCTGCAGCTGAACGAGATCGGCCGCGTCAAGGTAGCCCTGGACACCTCGATCGCCCTCGACGGTTACGACAGTAACCGCACCACCGGTGCGTTCATCGTCATCGACCGCCTGACCAACGGCACCGTTGGCGCCGGCATGATCATCGCCCCGCCCGTGTTGCCACACGGCAGCACCGGCCATCATGGCAAGCAGGCCCACGTGTCCACCGAAGAGCGCGCCCTGCGCTTCGGCCAGCAGCCAGCCACCGTGCTGTTCAGCGGCCTGTCGGGTGCTGGCAAGAGCACCTTGGCCTATGCCGTTGAGCGCAAGCTGTTCGACATGGGCCGTGCGGTGTACGTGCTCGATGGCCAGAACCTGCGTCACGACCTGAACAAGGGCCTGCCACAGGACCGCGCTGGCCGTACCGAGAACTGGCGCCGCGCCGCCCATGTGGCGCGCCAGTTCAACGAAGCCGGCATGCTGACCCTGGCTGCGTTCGTGGCCCCGGATGCCGAAGGCCGCGAACAGGCCAAGGCGCTGATCGGCAAGGAACGCCTGGTGACCGTTTACGTCCAGGCCTCGCCGCTGGTTTGCCGCGAGCGTGACCCGCAAGGCCTGTACGCTGCCGGTGGCGACAACATCCCGGGTGAAAGCTTCCCGTTCGATGTGCCGCTGGATGCTGATCTTGTGATCGACACCCAGGCCACCAGCGTGGACGAGGGCGTGAAACAGGTGCTGGACGTGCTGCGTCAGCGTGGCGCGATTTAAGCGCTAGCCTGCAAGGAAAACCCCGCTTCGGCGGGGTTTTTTGTCTCGCGTTCAGGATCCTTCTCAATGCTCGGAAAGACCGTCTCAGATATGTTTCTCCGACACCGGTATCACCCGTCTTTCCTTCACCGCTTTGTACGAAAAACTCGAATAGATCTCCTTCACCCCCGGCAACCGCTGCAGCACCTCCCGGGTAAATTCCCCAAACGACTCCAGGTCCCGTGCCAGGATCTCCAGCAGAAAGTCATAGCGGCCGGAGATGTTGTGGCAGGCGACGATCTCGGGGATTTCCATCAGGCGCTGTTCGAACGCCAGCGCCATGTCCTTGGTGTGCGAGTCCATCATGATGCTGACGAACGCGGTCACGCCAAACCCCAGCGACTTGGGCGAGAGGATGGCCTGGTAGCCGGTGATGTAGCCGTTTTCCTCCAGTAACTTGACCCGTCGCCAGCAGGGCGAGGTGGTCAGTGCCACCTGGTCGGCGAGTTCGGCAACGGTGAGACGGGCATTGTCCTGTAAGGCGGCGAGCAGGGCGCGGTCGGTGCGGTCGAGGCTTGAAGGCATTTTTTGCCCTCCTTGTCCGTTGATTATTGTTTTTGTTCCAACAAGCACGTGTATACGTAGGCTATTTTGGAAAAAATCGGGCAGCTCGGTGGCATAAGCTTATAGCAAACCACAAGAGGCTGTTGCCATGCGCGACTCCCACCACAACAACGGTTTTTCCACGCGGGCCATTCATCATGGCTATGACCCGCTTTCCCATGGTGGCGCCCTGGTGCCACCGGTGTACCAGACGGCTACCTATGCCTTCCCCACTGTCGAATACGGTGCTGCCTGCTTCGCCGGGGAGGAGCCTGGGCATTTCTACAGCCGCATTTCCAACCCCACGCTGGCATTGCTGGAGCAGCGCATGGCTTCGCTGGAGGGCGGTGAAGCGGGGTTGGCGTTGGCCTCGGGGATGGGCGCTATTACCTCAACCATCTGGACCCTGCTAAGGCCTGGCGATGAGCTGATTGTCGGGCGCACCTTGTATGGCTGTACCTTCGCTTTTCTGCACCACGGTATTGGTGAGTTCGGGGTGAAAGTTCGCCATGTCGATCTCAACGATGCCAAAGCCCTGAAAGCGGCGATCAGCAGCAAAACACGGATGATCTACTTCGAAACACCGGCCAACCCCAACATGCAACTTGTGGATATTGCGGCGGTTGTGGAGGCGGTGCGGGGGCATGATGTGCATGTGGTGGTCGATAACACCTACTGTACGCCGTACCTGCAGCGACCACTGGAACTGGGAGCGGACCTGGTGGTGCACTCGGCAACCAAGTACCTCAGTGGGCATGGCGATATCACTGCCGGGTTGGTGGTGGGGTGCAAGGCGTTGGTAGACCGTATCCGCCTGGAAGGGCTGAAGGATATGACCGGGGCGGTGCTGTCACCGCATGACGCGGCGTTGCTGATGCGCGGTATCAAGACCCTGGCCCTGCGCATGGATCGGCATTGCGCCAATGCCCAGCAGGTGGCCGAGTTTCTCGCTCGCCAGCCGCAGGTGGAATTGATTCATTACCCCGGGCTACCGTCTTTTGCCCAGTACGCGTTGGCCAAGCGACAGATGCGTTTGCCTGGCGGGATGATTGCGTTTGAGCTCAAGGGTGGCATTGAGGCGGGGCGGCGCTTCATGAATGCGCTGCAGCTCTTTGCCCGGGCGGTGAGCCTGGGGGATGCCGAGTCGCTGGCGCAGCATCCGGCGAGCATGACCCATTCCAGCTATACCCCGCAGGAGCGGGCGCATCACGGGATATCGGAGGGGTTGGTACGTCTGTCGGTGGGGCTGGAGGATGTGGAGGACCTGCTGGCAGATGTCGAACAGGCATTGCTGGCCTGCCGTTAGGTTGCCTGCACTGGCCCCTTCGCGGGCACGCCCGCACAGGTCCCGCGCAATATCTGAAACCTGCGCGGCCCTTGTAGGAGCGGGTTCACCCGCGAAGAGGCCGGCACAGGCAGCATCCACAAAAAAGGCCTCTTGCGAGGCCTTTTGCATGTTCAGCAGATCAACGCTTGAGCCCGTAGCTTTCGTCGAGCATGCCCGGCGAGTTAGGCGCTTTCGGTGCATAGTCGCGCGGCACTTCGGCGGTGTCTTTAGGTGGGGTCAGGCGGTCACGCGGGCCTTGCGGTGCATCGGAGTGCAGCGCAGCCAGCAGGCGTTGGCGGGTGACATCATCGAGGGCCAGGCTGTTGGCGCCTTCAGCCAGGTGATCCTGTACGTCCTGATAGCTCTGGGTCAGTTTCTTGACCAGCATGGCGGTGCTGTTGAAGTGGGTGACCACTTCGTTCTGGTAGCTGTCGAAGCGCTTCTGGATGTCGTCCAGTTGACGCTGGGTGTTGCTCGGTGCCGCATTGGGCAGCAGGCGGGCAACAATGAAACCGACTGCCACACCGATGACCAGGGCCAGGGTTGGCAACAACCAAACAAGGAGCGAGAGTTCCACGAGTCCTTCCTCTATAAACGGCTTTGCTTTACGTTAACGGCTCAGACCTGCGCTGTATACCGCGAGCGATCGCAAATCAGAACAGAATTTCACACCTAGACGAATCGACCCTCCCCGAGGTCACGGAGTAGTGCCTTGCTTGTCCGCGAAACCCCCTTGTTCATCGATGGCCCCAGCGGCCAGCTGGAAGCCTTGTACCTGGACGTGGCGCAAGCCCGTGGCGCGGTGCTGATCTGCCACCCTAACCCGGTCCAGGGCGGCACCATGCTCAACAAGGTGGTCTCGACCCTGCAGCGCACCGCACGTGATGCCGGCTATGTGACCCTGCGTTTCAACTACCGTGGCGTCGGCCAGAGCGCCGGCAGCCACGACATGGGCGCTGGCGAAGTGGCCGATGCCGAGGCCGCTGCAGCATGGCTGCGTGCCAGGCACCCCGGGCTACCGCTGGTGCTGATGGGCTTTTCGTTCGGTGGTTTCGTTGCCACCAGCCTGGCCGGGCGCCTTGAAAGTGCAGGCGTCGGGTTGCAGCACCTGTTCATGATCGCCCCGGCAGTCATGCGCCTGACCGCCGAATTCCCGCTGCCGCAGCGCTGCCCGCTCACCGTGGTGCAGCCGGACGCCGACGAAGTCGTCGCGCCGCAGCTGGTTTACGAATGGTCCGACAGCCTGTCGCGTCCCCATGAGCTGCTGAAAGTGGCAGAATGCGGACACTTCTTCCATGGCAAGCTGACCGATCTGAAGGATCTGCTGCTGCCGCGCCTTTCGAACTGAGCCAAGCCTGAATAAGCGAACACCCATGACCACGCGCATTCTTACCGGTATCACCACCACCGGCACTCCGCACCTGGGCAACTACGCCGGCGCCATCCGCCCGGCCATCCGTGCCAGCCAGCAGCCCGGTGTCGATTCGTTCTACTTCCTGGCCGACTACCACGCCCTGATCAAGTGCGACGACCCGATGCGCATCCAGCGCTCGCGCCTGGAGATCGCCGCCACCTGGCTGGCCGGTGGCCTGGACCCGGACAAGGTGACCTTCTATCGCCAGTCCGACATCCCGGAAATCCCCGAGCTGACCTGGCTGCTGACCTGCGTTGCTGCCAAAGGCCTGCTTAACCGCGCGCATGCCTACAAAGCCTCGGTGGACAAGAACGTCGAGAACGGTGAAGACCCGGACGCCGGCGTGACCATGGGCCTGTTCAGCTACCCGGTGCTGATGGCCGCCGATATCCTGATGTTCAATGCCAACAAGGTGCCGGTTGGCCGTGATCAGATCCAGCACGTGGAAATGGCCCGCGATATCGGCCAGCGCTTCAACCACCTGTTCGGTCAGGGCAAGGACTTCTTCGCCTTGCCGGAGGCAGTGATCGAGGAAAGCGTGGCGACCCTGCCGGGCCTGGACGGGCGCAAGATGTCCAAGAGCTATGACAACACCATCCCGTTGTTCACCAGCGCCAAGGACATGAAAGACGCCATCTCGCGCATCGTCACCGATTCGCGCGCGCCAGGTGAGGCGAAAGACCCGGACAACGCGCACCTGTTCACCCTGTACCAGGCCTTCTCCACGCCTGAACAATGCGCCGGTTTCCGCGAAGAGCTGCTGCAGGGCCTGGGCTGGGGCGATGCCAAGCAGCGCCTGTTCCAGCTGCTGGACGGCCAGTTGGCCGAGAAGCGCGAGTACTATCACCAGTTGATCGCCCGGCCGGCGGACCTGGAAGACATCCTGCTGGCCGGCGCCGCCAAGGCCCGCAAGATCGCCACGCCGTTCCTCGAGCAGCTGCGCGAGGCCGTTGGCCTGCGTTCATTCCGCAGCAGTGTGCAGGCCAACGCCGAAGTGAAGAAAAAAGCCACCAAGAGCGCGCGTTTTGTCAGCTTCCGTGATGAAGACGGCAGCTTCCGCTTCCGCCTGCTGGCCGCTGACGGCGAGCAACTGCTGCTGTCGCGCAGCTTCGCCGACGGCAAGAGTGCCGGCGCCGTGAGCAAGCAGCTGCAGCAAGGTGGCGAGGTTGATGTGCGCGTCGAAGGCCTGAGCTTCGGCCTGTGGCTCAATGGCGAGCAGGTTGCCGACGGGCCGCAGTTCGACAGCGCCGAAGCCCGTGATGCTGCCATTCAGAGCCTGAACGAAGCCTTGGCACCACAGCAGGACTGAGGCCGCCAAACGGTGGGAGCAACTGTCTTGCTCAATTTCTGAAAGCTGGCGCCATCCGTGGACTGCCCCCAAGAAGTTGGACACCAATCCAACCCTTGGGGGATCTATGGGTAAGTACACCGAGCAATTCAAGCT
>NZ_JAUHUI010000067.1:0-17675 GCF_030418155.1 Pseudomonas sp. 2,4-D | reverse complement strand
GTCACCTGCCTCCGCAAGGCCTGCGTTCGGCCTCCTGAAGTCGCGAAGATCAAGATCAAGATCAAGATCAAGATCAACGGCAACGGCAACGGCAACGGCAACGGCAACGGCAACAGCAGGCGAATGGGCACTGCCAGAATCTCAGTTTACTGCTGGCCCAGCAGCTGAGCTGGGGTGCCGACCGGCGGATTGTGAGCAGTGGAAGCAAATTCGCACCCATTTGCAGTTGCTCCACGCGGCGTGGCGCCTTAGACTGCCGCCCCCTGTAAAAGAGTGCCGGTTGGCGCTTGAAGAATTCCGCTGGCGATGCATAGGCATCGACGGCACATGAATCGCCCAAATGCACATTTTTTCATAGAGAAATCGATGACCAAGGAACAGTTGCTGGCCATGTCGGCCGATGACTACATGAACGCCGACCAGCTTGCCTTCTTTACTGAGCTGCTGCAGGCGATGAAAGTCGAAACCCATGAACGCATCGAACTCAGCCGCACCACCATCGAAGGCCTGGACACTCCGTCAGACCCTGCCGACGTGGCTTCGGTCGAAGAAGAACGTAGCTGGCTGGTAAATGCCATCGACCGCGACCAGCGCCTGCTACCACAGCTGGAAATGGCCCTGGACCGTATTGCCGACGAAAGCTTCGGCTGGTGCGATGACAGTGGTGAGCCCATCGGCCTGAAGCGCTTGCTGATCAGCCCGACCACCAAGTACTGCATCGAAGCCCAGGAGCGCCACGAGCAGCTCGACCGCCACCAGCGCCAGGTATAAAACCGCGCGTGGTGCCAAGCCCCTCGGAGCTATCCCTGGGGCTTTTTGCGTTTCTCGACGAGACCGTTTTTGTTGCGCCTTACGAAACACTGCTGTACCGCGATGCGCTGTTTCCGCGTCACTGTCAGGCGTATCATGGCTTTATCGTTAGGGTGCTAATTAAATTCCGGAGGGGATGATGAATAGCCGAGTCGATGTGGCTGTGATGATAGGGTCGGGTGTGCCGGCCACCTTGCAGGCGCTGGGCAAGCGTATTTGCTGGGTAGTGCTGGTCAATGGAGAGCGTCGCGGCACCGCCTTCGCCACGCGCGAAGAAGCGCTTGAGTGCCAGGCTGCCTGGCAGCAGCAGCTGAAGAAAGGGCTGGCTGCCTGAAAATGTTTATTGCCTCTCGACGGGTTTCGGTGTTTTCGGGCATATTTGTCCTACAGTAATGCGCACATGGATGCCAGGGCTTGTCTTCTTGCAGGCTCACGCCATTGGTTGCGTTTTCTGGCGAGTGATTTCAGGCATCACGCTTCCCAAGCCGGGAATGAGCCAAACGCCTTCGGTTGAGGGCGAGTCTGGCAAACCAGAGTAAAGATTCCTGCACGCTGCATCGTCGGCGAGCACAGACATTTCGCATATCGCTTTATTACTCTTTTTGCCTATCGATAAGAAATGGCCGTGCCTCCCCGAGCTTGGGTGAGGGCGGGTTGTAACCGGTTGAGGATTACTTCATTGGCAGTCAGCACACTTGATACGCATGCGTTGTTCGCCCTGGGCGACTTGCGCGGTAAATTGGCCCAACTGTTTCAGGGCCGCTTCATCTATGTCACCGAACAGAGTCCCGAAGGCCTGTACATGGCCGAAATCGACACCGAGAGTGCACTGGTGGTCGATGACAAGCAGCGCCTTGAACTGAAAGTCGGCGACCACTTTCGTGCTGCCGTATTGCCCAGCCGCGAAGGTGGCAAGTTGGAAATGCGCTTTCGCGACATCAAGTTGAATGTGTATGGCGTGGGTGATTACGCCTTCGTTTCTGTGCCGGAAGGCGAGGGCATCGTATTTCGTGAAGGCCATGGCGTGATGCTGGTATTCGCCGCGCAGCAGCAAGTGCAGGAAGGCCTGGGCAAGTTGCTTAAAGCAGTGACTGGCAAGGTCGCCAAATGGCGCAAGGGTGAACTGACCACCTTCAAGGCCAGTGAATGACCGACAGTCACGACTCACCAGCCTCGCGGGCCGAGTTTCATCGGCAGCACCAGGCAGATGCCGTGGCTGAGGCAGAACGTTTGCTGGCCGGGCGTGAGAAGCTGCAAGGCGCCTGGTTGACTTGGGTGGCGGCTGAGCTCTATCGCCTCAGCCCGCCACCGTATGCCGCCATGGTACGGCGCGAGTTGCAGCGTCTCAGCCAAGGTTGAGACGGCAAACCTTCAATTGCCACGGTCTCGGCCGCTGCTGACCTCTTCAGGCACCGGCTCTTTCGACATGCGCTTGCGGAATAGCGCCGCCCGCGCCAGCAACAGCGTGGTTATCGGCACGGTGATCGACAGCAGGATCGGAATCAGCCACGCGTGGAGCACCGGGGTGCCCTTGAGCCACGAAAAGTAGATGATCGAGGCCAGTGCAACGCACCAGGCACCAAGGGTCGAGGCCAGCGCTGGCGGGTGCATGCGCTGGAAGTAGTCTTTCAGGCGTACCAGGCCTATAGCACCGACCAGCGCGAACAGGCTGCCGGTGAGCAGTAGCGCGGCGGTGACCAGCTCCAGCCAGAAGGGCAGTACCAGGGCTTCAGTCATTCGATCACCTCACCGCGCAGCAGAAACTTGGCCAAGGCAAACGAGCCGACGAAACCAAACAGTGCAATCAGCAGGGCACCTTCGAAGTAGGTGTCACTGGCATAACGGATACCCAGCACCAGCATGGTGAGCATGGCCAGGATGTACAGGTAGTCCAGGGCCAGCACGCGGTCTTGGGCGGACGGGCCACGGAACAGCCGGATCAGCGCCAGGCCCATGGCCAGGGCGAAGATGAACAGGCTGGCGAGGACGGCATTGGCGAGCAGGCCTGTCATTGGAAAATCTCCATAAGCGGGCGTTCGTAAGTGTCCTTGAAGTGCTGTATGAAGGCCGCTTCATCGTCCAGCTCAAACACATGCAGCAACAGCACGCTGCGGTCCAGTGCCAGTTCGGACCAGACTGTGCCAGGCACCACGGTGGTGATCATCGACAGCGCTGCCAGGCCGTGGGGGTCACGCAATGCCAATGGTATGTGAACGAACGCAGAGCGGGGCGGTTGCTTGCCGGCCCGCAGCACACCACGGGCCACCAGCAGGTTGGAGGTGATCACATCGATGCCGACCCGGCAGATGAGGCGGGCGATGGCCAGGGGGCGCCGTACGTGTGCATGCTGCGGGCGCAGGGGCGCCATCAACAGTGGCGCCAGTATGCCAAGTGCGGCGCCCAGCAGCAGGTTGCCGGGGCTGACCGAGAGGTTCAGCAGCAGCCACAGGCCAAACAGCGAGACCGATAACAGTGGAGCGGGGAACAGTCGGTTCATGGCTGCACCTGTACGTCGCGCGAGGTGGGGCCAGGAATCGGCTGGGCGGCCATCACGGCTTTGATATAGGCATCGGGGGCCTGCAGGCTGGCGGCAGTGTCCTGGGTGTAGCGCAGCAACGGCTCGGCCTTGAAGCTGAGGATGAGGCACAAGCCGAGCAGGATGACGATGGGCAGGCATTCATAGCGCCGCAGCACCGGTGACGGGCGCTCTTCGGGCTTCCAGAAACGCTGGATGCCGACGCGGCCGAAGGCGATCAGCGAGGCCATGCCGGACAGGATCAGCAACGCCACCAGGCCCCAGCCGGCGGCACTCAGCGGCTGCTCGGCCGGTACGCCGAGGCCCAGTGGATTGAACAGCGCGCTGATCAGGTTGAGCTTGCCTACAAAGCCCGACAGCGGCGGCATGCCGATGATCAGTAGAGCGCAGGCAATGAAGCTGAGGCCGAGGAAGGCCATGGTCCACGGGATGATCTGGCCGATTACCACCTGCTGTTCATCGTCGAGGTTGATGCCCTTGGGCGGGTGCAGCGATTCCAGTGGCGGTGGCATGGCGTCTTCTTCTTCGTCCAGCGGCGCTTCATTGGCTGAGCGTGAGCGTTCGACCAGTTCGGCGAGCAGGAACAGTGCGCACAGCGCAAGTGTCGAGTTGACCAAGTAGAACAGCGCCGCGCCGGTCAGGGCCGCCTGGGCAAAACCCACCGCACCCAGCAGCGTGCCGGCCGAAACCAGGATACTGAGTGCCGCCATACGCTCCAGGCGCTGTGCTGCCAGGATCGATACCGCTGCCACCGCCAGGGTAACCAGGCCGCCGTAAATCAGCCATTCGCCGCCGAAATGCGCCGAGGCCCCGGCCTGCCCGGAGAACAGCAGCGTCCACAGGCGCAGCACGGCGTACAGGCCGACTTTGGTCATGATGGCGAACAGTGCAGCCACCGGCGCGCTGGCTGACGCGTAAGCTGGCACCAGCCAGAAGTTCAGCGGCCAGATACCGGCCTTGACCAGGAAGGCCACGGCCAGGATTGCCGCGCCGGCATGCAGCAGGCCACGGTCGGCCTCCGGTACCAGTGGAACCTTCAGCGCCAGGTCGGCCATGTTCAGGGTGCCGGTCACGCCATACAGCATCGCTGCGCCGATCAGGAACAGTGACGAGGCAAACAGGTTGATAGCGATGTAGTGCAGGCCGGAACGCACCCGCGCACGCCCCGAACCATGCAGCAGCAAGCCATAGGAGGCAGCCAGCAGCACTTCGAAGAAGACGAACAGGTTGAATAGGTCGGCGGTGAGGAAGGCGCCGTACAGCCCCATCAACTGGATCTGGAACAGCGCATGGAAGCTGGCCCCTGCACCGTCCCAGCGGGCACGGGCAAACAGCAGGGCGCTGAAACCGATGACCCCGGTCAGGCTCAGCAAGAGCGCGGACAGGTGGTCCACTACCAGCACGATGCCAAACGGCGCTGGCCAGTTGCCTGGCAGGTACACGCCGATCGATGCTGCCTGGCCCTGTGTGCGCACCCACAGCAGCAGAGAGACCGCGATTGCCAGGCCGGTGAAGGTTGACAGCAGGTTCAGACTGGCCTTGATATGCCTGTGCTTTTCACCCAGCAGCAACATCATCGCCGCCGTAATCAGCGGCAGTAGAATGGGGGCGACAATCAGTTGGCTCATACCACTCATTCGTCACGCTCCCGGCCGTCCACGTGGTCGGTACCGGTCAGGCCGCGCGAGGCCAGCAGCACCACCAGGAACAGCGCGGTCATGGCAAAACTGATGACGATGGCGGTGAGCACCAGTGCCTGTGGCAGCGGGTCGGTGTAATGCAACAGGTCCTGGGTAACGCCATCCTTGATGATTGGCTCCTTGCCGATGAACAGGCTGCCCATGCTGAAGATGAACAGGTTGACCCCGTAAGAAAGCAGACACAGGCCCATGATCACCTGGTAGGTACGCGGGCGCAGGATCAGCCACACCCCGGAGGCAGCCAGCACGCCGATGGCGACTGCAATCACTTCTTCCATCAGGCGGCTCCTGCTTGGCTGGTTTTTGCCGGGTTGCCCGGGCGATAGGCGCGCACCGACTGGTGCGCCAGGGCCGTGAGGATCAGCAGGGTCGAGCCGACCACGACGGTGTATACGCCGATATCGAAGAACAGCGCGCTGGCCACGTGCACATCACCTAGCAACGGCAGGTGCAAGTGGGCGGTATGGGTGGTGAGGAACGGGTAACCCAGCAGCATGGCGCCGGCCCCGGTCAGGGTCGCGCACAGCAGCCCGGTGCCCATCCAGCGCAGCGGCCGCAGGCTCATCTGCGCCTCGACCCACTGGGTGCCGGCCACCATGTACTGGAGGATGAACGCCACCGACATGACCAAGCCAGCGACAAACCCGCCGCCGGGCTGGTTGTGCCCGCGCATGAACAGGTACATCGACACCAGCAAGGCGATCGGCAGCAGCAGGCGCACCAGCGCTGCCGGCACCATCATGAAGCCCAGCGCGGTATCGGTGGCATGCCGCGGGTTGATCAGGTCGGTGACCACGTCTGGCGCCAACTGGCGTTGTTGCGCCGGCAGCTGCATGCTCTCTTTCGGAGGACGGAAGCGCCGTAGCAGGGCGAACACGGTCAATGCCACAGCCACCAATACGGTGATTTCACCGAGGGTATCGAAGCCGCGGAAGTCGACCAGCATGACATTGACAACATTGGTGCCGCCGCCCTGAGGCAATGCACGGCTCAAATAGAACGAGGAAATGTCGTTGGGCGTCGGCCGGGTCAGCATGGCGTACGACAGCACGGCCATGCCGCCACCCACCAGCACGGCCAGCAGCAAGTCGCGCAGGCGGCGCATGCGCGCGCGCTCCAGGCTACCAGGCAGCGGCGACACGCCTTCGATACGCCGTGGCAGCCAGCGCAGGCCAAGCAGGATCAGCACGGTGGTGACCACTTCCACCACCAACTGGGTCAGTGCCAGGTCGGGCGCAGAGAACCAGACGAAAGTGATGCAGGTCATCAGGCCGCAGACGCTGACCATGATCAGTGCCGCCAGGCGGTGGTACTTGGCCTGATAGGCGGCGCCGATGGCGCAGGCAATGGCGATCAGCCACAGGGCGACGAACACGCCCGAACCGGGAATCTTCGGGCGATCACCCCAGCTCAGGCCGCTATACAGCATAGGCGTGAGGCCCGCGAGGAACGCGGCGAATACCAGCATGAACAGCTGCGACTGCAGTCGGCGGGTGGTGAGCACGCGCTCGATGCGACGCGCCAGCAGCATCAGGTGAACCTGGCCGTGCTCGAACAGTCGCTTGCCATTGAAGCGCTCGATCACGGGTGGGTAGGGGAAGCGGCCCAGGCGCAGTTGCTTGCGCAGCAACAGGTACAGGACGATGCCGCCGCTCATGGCGACCAGGCTCATGATCATCGGCGCGTTCCAGCCATGCCAGATGGCCAGGCTGTATTCCGGCAGGGTACCGCCAACCACCGGCAGGGCCGCAGCGGCCAACAGGGGGCCGACCGACTGAGTGGGGAAGATGCCCACTACCAGGCACGTGAGCACCAGCAGCTCCACCGGAGCACGCATCCAGCGTGGCGGCTCGTGCGGGGTATGGGGCAGGTCCTGGGCTGTCGGCCCGAAGAACACATCGACGGTAAAACGCAGGGCATACGCCACGCTGAAGGTGCCGGCCAGGGTGGCGATTACCGGCAGCGTGGCCTCGACCCAGGCGGTGGAACTGATGAATACCGTTTCGGCGAAGAACATTTCCTTCGACAGGAAGCCGTTCATCAGTGGAACGCCGGCCATCGACGCGCTGGCGACCATGGCCAGGGTCGCGGTGTAGGGCACCAGGCGGATCAGGCCGCTGAGGCGGCGAATGTCACGGGTGCCGCTCTCGTGGTCGATGATGCCGGCGGCCATGAACAGCGAGGCCTTGAAGGTGGCATGGTTGAGAATGTGGAATACCGCGGCGACGGCAGCCAGCGGGCTGTTAAGGCCCAGCAGCAGGGTAATCAGGCCCAGGTGGCTGATGGTCGAATAGGCCAGCAGGCCCTTGAGGTCATTCTGGAACATGGCGGCGAAAGCGCCGAGCAGCAGGGTGAGGGCACCGGCACCGCCGACGATCCAGAACCACTCCTCGCTACCGGAAAGTACCGGCCACAGGCGTGCCAGCAGGAACACCCCGGCCTTGACCATGGTTGCAGAGTGCAAATAGGCCGACACCGGTGTGGGCGCTGCCATGGCGTGGGGCAGCCAGAACTGGAAGGGAAACTGTGCGCTCTTGGTCAGGGCGCCGATGAGTATCAGGGGCAGCAGCACCGGGTAAAGCGCATGCTGGCGGATGGTATGCCCGGCAGCCAGAACCTTGTCCAGGTCATAGCTGCCGACCACATGGCCGAGCAGCAGGGCCCCTACCAGCAGGCACAAGCCGCCTGCGCCGGTTACCATCAGCGCCATGTAGGCGCCACGACGGGCGTCGGCGCGGTGGTGCCAGTAGCCGATCAGCAGGAAGGAGAACAGGCTGGTCAGTTCCCAGAAGAACACCAGTTGGATCAGGTTGCCGGAGATGACCAGGCCGAGCATGGCGCCCATGAAGGCCAGGAAGAACGCGAAGAAGCGTGGTACCGGATCTTGTGGTGACATGTAGTAGCGGGCATACAGCGATACCAGTGCGCCAATGCCCAGTACCAGCAACGAGAACAGCCAGGCAAAGCCGTCCATGCGCAACACCAGGTTCATTCCCAGGCTGGGCAGCCACAGGAACTCTTCGCGAATGACGCCACCATGGGCAACCTGAGGGTACAGAAGTGCTACCTGGACGGTGCCGACCAGGGCTACGAGCCCGGCAAGAATGGACTCGGCGTTACGTGCGTTGTGCGGCAGCACAGCTGCCAGGCAACTGCCCACGAACGGCAGAAGCAATAGCACTATCAAGGACATAGCGGCCTATTCTGGAGAAGTTTGCAAAGAATCATACGTGCCGAGGTGTTTATCACCAACACGCAAGCTGTCGCAGGATCCTACAAACCGGCTGTGACAAGCGTTTTTTTTATAACAGTTTTTTACAAAGAATAGCCGCTGTTGACCGTTTTACAGCCCCGCCTGGCGTTCGCCCGGGTTCTGCACATCGCATGTTTCGACGGTTTCACGAGGGCGCCGCACCTTGAGTTCACTGACCACTACGGCAACCACGATCAGCAGGCCGCCGAGCAGCGCCACGCCAGGCAGGCGCTCGCCAGCCAGACGCCCGACGATGCCGGCCCACACCGGTTCACCGGCATAGATGAGTGTGGCGCGGGTAGGCGAAACCGACTTCTGTGCCCAGTTCATCGCCACCTGGATCACTGCACTCATTGCGCCCAGGCCCACTGCGCTGGCCAGCAACAGCCAGGAGAAGTCGGGGATGCGCTCCTGGGTCGGCACGATCATCACAAACGCCAGCAGCGATGCAGTCGCCAATTGCACCACCGTAACCCGGCGCACATCGACCTGACCGGCGTAGCGGCTGATCAGAATGATTTCACCGGCGATGGCCACGGCGCTGATCAGGGTGACCAGTTCGCCCTCGCTGAAACGCAGGCTGCCGCCTTCCGGCCCGGCCAGCAGCATCAGGCCGATGAATGCCAGGCAGATACCCATGCTGGGCATCAGGCCAGGCCGCCGCCCCAGCACCAGCCACTGCAGCAGCGGCACGAACGGGACGTACAGCGCAGTGATGAACGCTGACTGGCTGCTGCTGATGGTTTGCAGGCCCATGGTCTGCAGGCCATAGCCGAGCATGATCGACACGCCGATCAGCATGCCGGCCTTCAGTTCGGTGAAGGTCAGGCCGGGCAGCGCACGTGCTGAGACCACACCAACGAACAGCGCGGCTGCCGCGAAACGCAGGCCGACGAAGAACATCGGGCCGCTGACGGTCATTACGTTATGCACCAACAGGAAAGTGCCGCCCCACAACATGGTGATGAATACCAGCACCAGTTCGGCCTTGCTGAGGCGAAAGGTGACGGCAGGAGTAGGCTTGCTGTTGGGCTGGTTCATGGTCTTGCACACTCGGAAAGGGCGGCGCACAATCGCCGCAAAAGTGGGCAGTATACTGCGCAATCCTGATCAGTGAGCAATATAGTGCACAAGGATTCTTCGCACCGGGCATCGGTGCTGCAACATGTCAGCCTCAATGTGCGCAGTCTGCGCAACGCCGCCGGCTTGAGTCAGGCGGCGCTGGCCGAGCGTTCAGGGGTCAGTCGGCGCATGCTGGTCGCGATCGAGGCGGGCGAGAAGAATGTCAGCCTGACCACATTGGACCTGATTGCCGAAGCCTTGGGCGTGGCTTTCAGTACCCTGATCCAGGCGCCAGACCTGCGCGACCCCGGGCGCATTGAAGAGCTGGCGTGGGCCGGCGAACACCCGCAGAGCAGAGCGGTGTTGCTGGGCACCAGCCCGGCAAGGCGCGAGGTGGAACTTTGGGAATGGACCCTGGCACCAGGGGAGTGCTATTGCAGTGAGGCCGATGCCGAAGGCTGGAGCGAGCAGATTTATGTGGTCGATGGGCAGCTGACGCTGATCATCGAAGAGGTCGAGCATCGCTTGCAGGTGGGGCAGTTCCATGTGTTCCCCAGCAACTGCCGGTATGCCTACCGTAACGATGGTGTGGTGGCTGTTAGGTTTGTGCGCAATGTGGCGATTTGAGCCTGCAGGCTTTGGGGCTGCTGTGCGGCCCCAAAGGTCTCAAGCTGATCAGTTTTTCAGCAGCTCGTCGGTCTTCACCACATCGGCATACGCAAACGCCAGCGCCGCCATCGCCGAATCGTGCACATGAGCCGCCGGCACCTGCTTGCCGTCGAAGGTCAGTGGCAGGGTTGCGCAGGCATCGTGCGCCACGGTCACTTGATAGCCCATATCGGCCGCAGCCCGGGTGGCAGCGTCAATGCACATGTGGCTCATGCTGCCGACGATGGTCAGCGCCTCGACGCCATGCCGGTCCAGCGTGTGCTCAAGATCGGTGCCGAGAAAGGCGTTGACCTTGTGCTTGAGCACCACCGGCTCGCCCGGCAATGGCTCGACCTTGGCGTGGATGGCCGCACCCTGCGAACCGGGGGTAAAGAAGGGTGCATCGGCAGTGTCGAACTCATGCCGCACATGCACCACCAGGTCGCCGCGCTGGCGTGCTGCCGCCAGCAGGCGGGCAGCGTTGTCGGCCGCCTGGTCGACGCCATCGAGGGGCCACTTGCCGCCCGGGAAGTAGTCGTTCTGGATGTCGATGATGATCAGTGCCTGCTTGCTCATGCTGCCTCCTGTGGCAGTAGTCGTCGAGAGACGTTAGTTATAGGCTGTGTTCACTCACCTGAGGATTGGCGCGAGCGACACTATGCGGGCAAAAACTGACACCGGCGCTAACCTGGATATCGGCTTGCTGCTATACCCCGGCGTGCAGCGGGCCGCTGTGCATGGCCTGGCCGACCTGTTCCTGGTGGCCAACCGGGTTGCGGCCGAACTGGGGGCCGTCGAGTTGCCGCGCATTCGCGTCAGTTGCTGGCAGGCAGATGAGGCGGGGCAGTTGTTGCCTGCGTCGGATAACTCAGCTGTCACTGTACCGGGCCTGCGCGTCCTGATCATTCCGCCAAGCCTGGAGTCGGCACCGCAAGGCGAGTTGCTCGAACGTCATCGCGCGCCACTGTGCCTGCTGCACGGGCGTGGTACGGTGCTGGCGTCGGTATGCATCGGTGTATTTTTCATTGCCGCCAGCGGTTTGCTCGACGGGCGCCCGGCCTGCACGCACTGGAACTATGTGCAGGCGCTTGCCCAGCGCTTCCCAAGGGTGCGGGTAGAGGCCCAGCAGCCGTTGCTGGATGACGGCGACATCGTGACCTCGGCAGGGTTGATGGCCTGGACGGACCTCGGCTTGCGCCTGCTGGAGCGCTTTTTGGGGGCGACGGTGGCTCAGGAGACTGCCCGCTATCTGGCCGTCGATCCGGTCGCGGCGCCGCTGCCCGGCGCTGTGTTCAACCCGCGCCTGGACCACGGCGACGAGGCCGTGTTGAAGGTGCAGCACTGGTTGCAGGGCAATGGCGGGCAGGATGCCGACCTGGCCACGATGGCGGCCTGCGCGGGGCTGGAGGCGCGCACTTTCTTGCGGCGCTTTCGTGCCGCTACCGGGCTGCGCCCGACCGAGTATTGCCAGCAGGTGAGGGTGGGGCGGGCGTGCCGCTTGCTGGAGTTTACCCGGCGCACCGTCGAACAGATCGCGTGGGGTGTCGGTTACCAGGATCCGGGCGCGTTTCGCAAGGTATTCCAGCGTGTCATCGGCCTTACCCCGAGTGACTATCGGCGGCGGTTTGCGGTATCCAGCCAGGGTCTGTAGAAACCACTTGACCTTGACTTTACTTGAGGTTTTACCCTGCTCGACATCGCGCTGCATGCGTACGTAGCCAGGAGACTGTCGATGTTGGCAACACCTCATGCCTTGTGGTTCACCCAGATGATCGAATACGAAGTGCCCAGTATGTACCAGCAAGCATTGGCTCAGGCCCTGGTGGAGCGTAGTGAAGCATTGGCTGCGCGTTGCGAAGGGCTGCAGGGTGTGAGTATCCAGGCCAGCGACGATGGCTGCCGAGTATTGCAGTACCTGCAATGGCAGTCACGCCAGGCCTGGGCTGCGGCGGCCGTGCACTTCGTCGAGGAATCGTTTCTTGACCTGCTGGGCCAGCATCAGGCACGCGGTGTCAACTTCGCCGCCTACCAGGCCCTGCGCAGCCTGGTGCGCGGGGACGATGGCGTCCTGCATTGCCAGATGGGCGGTCCTCAGGCATACCAAGGTGCGTAGTGCGGGTAGCGATCCAGGCGGGCACCGATGACCATTTCGCTGATCCATGCCGCCAGGAGCGAGCTGTACGCTTTCTGGCTCTGTTCGCTGGACAGCGCGTGGTCGGCGCCGTCGACGATGCGATGGGTGAGCGAGTGGGCGTTGACGAACGCCGAGCGGTAATTCATCAAGGTACTGTGCGGCACGTAGTCATCCTGCTCGGACTCCACCAGCAATACATCCCCGCCGAATTCGGCGCACGCGGCCAGCGCGCGGTTGTCGGCCGGGCCCAGGGGGCGCTGGCGATAGGCATTCAGGCGTTGACGGTCAAGGGTTTGCTTCGGGCTGCCCCATTCGTCATCCCAGTACATGGCAGGTACCCGCAGGGCCAGCCACCTGACCGGCCGTTCGCGGGTCAGCAGAGTCGCCAGGTAACCGCCATAGCTGCTGCCGATAATGGCGATGGCGCTGTTGTCGACCGCCGGGTGGCTGACCAGTCGATCGTAAGCCACCAGCAAGTCCTGCAGGTTTTGTTCACGGGTGACCGTGAGGCGCTGGCTTTCAGTTTTTTCGTGACCGCGCAGGTCGAAGGTCATGCACACGCATCCCAGTCCGGTGATATGCCGGGCGCGGGCCAGGTCACGTTGCTGGCTGCCGCCCCAGCCGTGTACGAAGAGAATGCCCGGCATTTTGGTGCCCGGGCTGACCAAGGTGCCGGCGATGTGGTCATTCTCGACCTGCAGTTCAACGGTTTCACTCTGAATGGCCATGGTCGCGAATCCGCGCAAATTTGCTGAGTTGTCCGAGTTCACTGTCGTTTCCTTGGTAAAAGAGGGTGGCGTCAGCGGGCAGGTCGGGGTTGCCGAATACTTCGTGGGTGGAAGCACGCACCCGTTGCAATGCGGGGTCATCGGCAAATGCCTGCAGGGCCAACAGTTCGGCACTGCTGGCACCACCCAGGCGCCAGGATTGTTCGAGCACCCCGCTGCACAGATGGCCCGAAGGGCTGATGCCGCGGGCGATGTCATAGTTGCGACGTGAGGCGACAAAGCCCGGGAAGTGCTGCTCGGCGGCTTGTTCGTAAACCATGGCCTGGTTGATGGCAAGGCGCAGGTGGTCTTCTAGTGGGAGCTGTAGCAACGCCTGATAGTCGCCACGTACCACCACCAGGTCAGAACCGCCGTAGACCTCGGTACCCTGATGGTCACGTGTCAGTTGCTGGGTGCCGTGGTAGCTGCAGGTCAAGCCGGCGACGCGCACCTGGCCGACGCTGAAGGTTTGCACCTCGCTCAGGTCTTCTTCGAGCACCAGGCCCCACTGCGCCAACGTTTGGTCATCCATATCGGCCAGCAGAGGCTCCAGGGCATCTGCAGTGGTGATGACCTGTTGCCCGCGTCCCGCACAAGCCAGTACCGGCTTGACCCTCAGCGGGCCGTCGAGCAGCAGCAACTGTGCGGCAGTGCGAGCGTCGGCTTTGCTGAACACGGTGTAGCCGCGCAGCAGGGCATCGCTGGCCTGTCGGGCGAAGTCGTCGGTCCAGCCTGGCGGGAAGCTGGCCCCGGCGGGTAACGGGTGAGAGATCGCCTTGGTCGCCATGTAGGGGTACGGCACCATGCCGCCAAACAGGTCCTGTTCGCTGCAAATACCCAAGCCGGCATATCGTCTGGGGTCGATCAGGGTCTCGGTTGGCAGATAATAGTAGGCATCGGCTGCATCTGGCGGCCGCATGGGCTGTATAAGTGGGCAGCCCAGCAAACGTGCCAGGCCTTCGGCAAGCTTGAGATGAACGCCGTGCTCGTGTTCGGGCGTGTGGTCGCGGGTGTCAAGCAACACCACGCCGGCTTTCGGTTCGAGGGCACTGGGCATGGTCATTTGCCTGTGTGCAATGAATGTACTGTGTGTGAAGCCGGTGTCCTGGGGAAGTTCAGGGAAACTTGATCGGTGGTCCTGGTCCTGTTGTAGGAAGTGTCCTATTGGCACAGGGCGTCGTGGGCAAGGCATGCCGTATCTTGGTCGTCGCGATTGCAGCGCCCTGGCGGCTGTTCCATTATCGGCCTATTGGATCAACCGTTATGAAGCCGCAGGAGAGCGCATGAACGTCCAGACCACCCTTGAGCAAAGCGTGCCGCAGCGACTGGTGCACGTGCGCCAAGCCATGGCGGCAGGAGGCATCGATGCCTTGCTGGTCCCCTCGGCCGACCCCCACCTATCCGAATACCTGCCCGGTTACTGGCAGGGGCGCCAGTGGCTTTCGGGGTTCCATGGCTCGGTTGGTACGCTGGTGGTCACCCCCGGCTTTGCCGGGCTGTGGGTCGACAGCCGCTACTGGGAGCAGGCAGCTCAGGAGCTGAAGGGCAGCGGCATCGAACTGATGAAACTGTTGCCGGGCAAACCCGGGGCGTTGGAATGGTTGGGCGAAAATGTCGAGCCCAACGGTCGCGTGGCAGTGGATGGTGCGGTCATGGCCCTGGCTTCGGCGCGCCAGCTGGCTGAGCGGCTGAAGGCGCGTGGAGCGCAGCTGGTAACAGACATGGACCTGCTGGGTCAGGTCTGGGACGGGCGCCCGGCGCTGCCAGGTAACCCGGTGTACCAGCACCTGCCGCCACACGCCACGGTGAGCCGGGCGGAAAAGCTCGCGCAATTGCGCCAGGGCATCCAGGCCAAGGGTGCCGACTGGCACTTCATCGCTACCCTGGATGACATTGCCTGGCTGTTCAACCTGCGCGGCAGCGATGTCTCCTACAATCCGGTTTTCCTGGCCTTTGCCCTGATCAATCAGCAGCAGGCCATCCTGTTCGTGGGCCAGGACAAGGCGGACGCACACCTGCGCCATGTGCTGGAGGTCGACGGCATCGAGGTGCGCGACTACAGCGAAGCAGGCAAGGTGCTAGGCACCGTTCCCGCGGGGGCGCGGCTGCTGGTGGACCCGGCACGGGTCACCTGCGGCCTGCTGGACAACCTGGCGGCAGAGGTGGTTCTTGTCGAGGGGCTCAACCCCACCACGCTGAGCAAGTCCTGCAAGGGTGACGACGACCTGGTGCATATTCGCCAGGTCATGGAGCAGGACGGCGCAGCCTTGTGCGAGTTTTTCGCCTGGTTCGAGGCCAACCTCGGCCGGGAGGTCATTACCGAGCTGACGGTTGACGAGCAATTGAGTGCCGCGCGTGCTCGACGGCCGAATTTCGTGTCACTGAGCTTTTCTACCATTGCCGCCTTCAATGGTAATGGCGCGATGCCACACTACCGTGCCACCGAGCAGTCGCATGCGCTCATCGAGGGTAATGGCTTGCTGCTGATCGACTCGGGCGGTCAATACCTGGGCGGCACTACCGACATCACCCGCATGGTGCCTGTCGGTAACCCAAGCCAGGCACAGAAGCAGGACTGCACCCGTGTACTGAAGGGCATGATTGCCTTGTCGCGTGCCACGTTCCCGCGAGGGATACTGTCGCCGTTGCTCGACGCCATTGCCCGGGCGCCGATCTGGGCTGACCAGGTCGACTATGGCCATGGTACCGGCCATGGGGTGGGCTACTTCATGAACGTGCATGAGGGGCCTCAAGTGATCGCCTACCAGGCGGCACCTGCACCGCAGACGGCGATGCAAGTGGGCATGATCAGCTCGATCGAGCCGGGTACGTACCGCCCGGGGCAGTGGGGCGTTCGCATCGAGAACCTGGTGGTCAACCGCGAAGCGGGGAAGAGTGCCTTTGGTGACTTCCTGCAGTTCGAAACCTTGACGCTGTGCCCTATCGACACCCGCTGTCTGTTGCCCGAGTTGCTGACCAAGGAGGAAGTGGAGTGGCTGAACGGCTACCACGCCTGCGTGCGTGAGCGCCTGGCGCCCTTGCTCCAAGGGGATGCGCTAGCCTGGTTGGAGGTGCGTACTGCACCGCTGTAATGCAGGGGAAAAGGGCAGTTTGCAAACTGCCCTTTTCTCTATTTACAGATGATGATCATGCTCCGGCTGGTGTAACCCGCCGGGTTGATGCCGAACAAATAGTCACCGGCCTCTTCATCGCTATCGCCCGAGCGCGCAATGACCCGGTAGCCGCGCGTGCTGCAGGCGCTTGCGGCCTTGCTGTAGCAGTTGTCCCATGAGGAAGAAAGGCCGGAGCAATTGATATGCAGGCCCTTCTTGCCCCTTTTCACCTCGGTCTTGGCTGTGGCGGCACATCCAGCAATGGCCAAGATGGCCAGGATGAGAAAAATTCGTTTCATTCCTGTCCTTAAATGCAGGGCAAATCAGTTATCACGACCCTGTCGTTGTCGCTTCGGTTCTTCCTGAACCTTCTCTCGGCGTCCGTGTTCGGCCCAGTAGATAGCGTAAAGATGATGATTCTGTGACAGCTTAATCAGCGAGACAGGCTGCTACAATCATTAATCCTTTCTCAAATGAAAATATTTCTCATGTCAGTCTGCTGCGATGGCCGGGCTGGGCGCCTTGCGCATGGACAGGGTGGTGCCGACCGAGGCGGTAATGATTGCCAGAATCGCCAGCCATTGAGTGAGCGTCAGCACCTCGCCGAGGAAAAGCAGGCCGGACAATGCGCCAAATGCCGGTTCGATGCTCATCAGGGTGCCGAACGTGCGCGCCGGAATCCGCGTGAGGGCAACCATTTCCAGGCTGTATGGCAGGGCGGTGGACAGTATTGCAACGGCAAACGCCATGGGGATCACGGCAGGTGTGAGCAGAGCGCTACCGGCGTGGGCGATACCGATGGGGGCGACGAACAGGGCCGCGACCACCACCCCCAGGGCCGCGCTCTGGATGCCGTGCTCGGCCCCTGCACGTTGCCCGAACAGGATGTACAGCGCCCAGCACACACCCGCCCCCAGCGCATAGGCGGCGCCCACTGGGTCGAGTGCCTGACCGCTGTGACCTGCCGGCAGCAACAGCAGCAGGCCTGCGATGGCCAGGGCAATCCACAGGAAATCGATCGCTCGGCGCGAGGAGAAGATCGCCACGGTCAACGGGCCGGTGAATTCCAGGGCGACGGCGATACCGATTGGTACCGTTTGCAGGGCCATATAGAAGAGGAAGTTCATGCCGCCCAGTGCCATGCCGTAGATGACCACGTTGCGCAACGTATTGGCGGTCATGCGTACCCGCCACGGGCGCAATATAAGCAGCATGATGATGCTGGCGAAGATCAGGCGCAGGGTGGTGGTGCCTTGTGCGCCGATGATTGGGAACATGCTTTTGGCCAGGGAGGCGCCGGACTGAATCGAGGCCATGGCGATAAGCAGTAGGCCGATCGGGAAGAGGGTGGCGGCCAGGCTGCGGGGTTGGGTGTTCATTTAAGTGCGGCAATCCTTGGGCGGGGAGGTGGTGAGCAATATAGTGCGCAATTGGTGGGGGAGGTGGTAGCCCTCAAGCGGCTTTGCCAGAAATATTTCAAATCATTGAAATTAAAGGTTGACCTTCTCGATGGCCTCCCTATAATGCGCACCACTCCAACGCGGTAGCGAAGCAAAGCTAGCCACTGTGTTGAGTCAAGTGTTTGAAGCTAAACGAGTTTCTCGCAAAAAACTTCAAAATAAACGCTTGACAGGCTCTGAGGAAAGCGTAGA
>NZ_JAUHUI010000066.1:0-17782 GCF_030418155.1 Pseudomonas sp. 2,4-D | reverse complement strand
CTCCTACACCTATCGGGGGTGGACACACATTGGTGATTGGGCGCAGGCCGTCGTGTAGGAGCGGGTTTACCCGCGAAGAGGCCGTGCCTGCTGGCCAATCTCCACCCGCCGTTCACCGTAGCCGCCACCACTCAAACCCTTTCAAAAGGCCCCATGCACCCGCACGACCACCCCAAGAAATTCGCAACCCTCTTCGCACAACAGCGCCGGGTAGTTACTGTTCAATGCCTTCAGATAACGCTGCCCACCTTCCTCGGCCAGCTCGCGGAAAATCGCCGGCTTGCCGGGCTGACGAGCGATAACCAAACGCCCCGCCTCAGCCTCTACACCGGGGTCCACCAGCATCCGCATGCCCTGCGGCACACTGCGGCCACTGACAGCGCTCATGGCATCGTTTTCCACGGTTAGCCAGAACGCCTTGCCCTGTGCCAGGTAGTCAGTCTGCTCGAAAACAGCAGGCTCTACAGCCGTTGCAGCATCTAACTCACTCCAACCCAGCACCGGGTAACGGAAGCAAACGATGTATCGCATGAGGTCGAGTTCATCATCGTCCGCTATCTCGTAAACACTACGCTCCTCGCCAACCTGCCCCTGGATGCGCAGCTGCAGGCTGACGTTGTAATGAGGCATGCCAATCTCGACGAACGTGCGGTTCATCGATTCGATTTTCGGCTGACGCCGCTTGTTCACCCAATGACCGACACTGCCTTGAGACACACCAACGCGCTCGGCAAGCTGCTCTTGAGTGAGCCCTAGCTCCTCCATCCGGTCACGGACGAGGGCAATCCATTTATCCATATTCATCGCTGGCACGATACGGACTGCCTTCAAGCGCTCAATAAACATTCAGTATTATTTATCGGGAAGAATAAAAATACTGTAGGTATTACCATCGACCTGACCCCTTCCCTACTGGCTCCGGCAGGTATCAGGATGAAACTACCGAAAAACGACGAAACAGATCTCGACAGCGAAGCCGCACGCCGCGCGCTCGACTATTACCTCAACCCCAACCCACCGCGGCCCACCCTGGACAACAGGATCTGGACCCTGCACGAAGGCGTAACCGGCGACCAGGCCCAGGAACACGCCATCGCCCTGCTGCGCTGCGCTGCGGCCACCGCCCAGGAAACCGCCACCCACCAGCACGGCAGCCAGCGAGAACTGACGTTCGCTTTGATGCACATGATGGACATGGCCCGCGCACTGCTGGAGCACAAACGCACCGAGTGAGCGGGTTCATAGACAAAAAAAAAGGGAGAGGACGTGATGGCCAGGTAACGGCAAAAGCCCCGATTGTCGGGACAAGGAAGCGCGCCGGTACAACTTTTTTACCGGATCAGCAAAAAATCATTTGACTGGCAAATGATAACGATTATTATTGCACTCAGCTGATCGCGAGATCCGCTGGATAACCTGAAAGCTTAGGTCGCTCTCAGATTATCTCCTCATCAGGCTAATCACGGTTTTTGACCCGGCTTTTTTGCCGGGTCTTTTTTTTGGCTCTTCAGGCTAATGAAGATCGTGATGGCGCGCATGATAGCAAAGGTGTTTCAGGGCGTGAACGCTCGTTACAAAACTTTGCGGAATCAGCACTTGAGAATCAATCTCGTTTCGCCTACTCTGGTTCCGCATCAAGGAAGATGCCCCCCTCCCCCCCTTTATAGAGCAAGGAGCTGTCCATGACCCGTCTGCTGCTGCCCCTTGAGCACCCCACTCCTGCTACCGAGCATGATGCCGACGATGCCCTGCTGCATGCACTGAAGCGGTTACCACGGCGCGTACAGCAAGTATTCCTGCTCAACCGCCTCGATCAGCTGGACTTCGCCAGCATTGCTGTGCGCCTTGACCTGCCACTGGCGAGTGTCGAGCGCAACATGGACCAGGCGCTGCAAGCTGGCCGCTCGCGCCGGGATGTGCTGGCGAGCGTGGCCGGGCAGTGGTATGTGCGCTTGCAGAGCCCGCAGGTGACGGCGTGCGAGCGTATCGACTTCCGCCGCTGGCTGGATGCGGATCCGGCGAACTTGCAGGCGTTTCACGATACGGAACTGCGGTGGCGCAGCCTGCTGGCGCCGGCACGGCAACTGGGCCATGACGGCTGGTATCGGCAAGGTCGGGCGGCGCTGTCGCTGGGCGGCTGCTCGGTTGCGGTCGGGCTGGGTGTGGCGGCGTTGGTGCTGGTTGGGTTCTGGGCTTGAACAGCGCTTCAGCATGGCTGTACGTCCCCGCCCCTGAGCATGCACCGTGCGCATGACCGACTTCAGTTGCGCGATAGCTTGGGTACAGTCATGCAGTGCCTGGACTCGCTCTTCGTTTTACACCGCCTCCTGCTTACATGACAGACACATCCGCCTGTTCGACCGCTATGAAATTGATGTCGCTGGTCAACTGACGCGCTACGTCGACCCTGAACAGAAAAACTTGCGATTTCACTACGACACCAGCGACCGTTTGGTCGAAACCGGGCAAAATAGCCGAGATATAAAATTTAGGCATAAAAAAAGAGGCCCTGAAGGCCTCTTCTTTTTGATCCCAGCGACGCACTGAGGATCGAATTTGGAGCGGGAAACGAGACTCGAACTCGCGACCCCGACCTTGGCAAGGTCGTGCTCTACCAACTGAGCTATTCCCGCGTCGTGATGGGTGCCATTCTAGCGATTTCTAAAACAGCGTCAACCCCTTGATTCAAAAAACTTTTATTTTTTTTCCGAACCTTCGCGCAGGTGCGGCCAGGCGGCCAGCAGGTAGTGCACCATCGACCACAGCGTCAGCCCCGCTGCCACCAGCAGCAGCCCGTAGCCCAGGATCACCCAGAAGGTCACCGCCGGTGGGTTGCCCAGCAGGATCACTAGCGCCAGCATCTGCGCCGCAGTCTTCCACTTACCGAGGTTGGACACCGCCACATGCGCCCGCGCCCCTAGCTCAGCCATCCACTCACGCAGCGCAGACACCACGATCTCGCGGCCGATGATCACCGCGGCTGGCAGGGTCAGCCAGAAGTTGGCGTGGGTCTGCACCAGCAGCACCAGGGCCACTGCCACCATTAGCTTGTCAGCCACCGGGTCAAGGAAGGCGCCGAACGGCGTGCTCTGCTGCAGGCGTCGTGCCAGGTAGCCATCCAGCCAATCGGTGGCGGCGGCAACGGCGAATACACTGCTGGCGGCCATGTAACTCCACTGATAGGGCATGTAGAACAGCAGAATGAAGCACGGAATGAGCAGGACGCGTAGAACGGTGAGCAGGTTTGGAATATTCATCGGTACGACTGGCTGCAAGTTGAGCCCGGCATTCTACTCGCTATGCAGGCTGGCATAAATCGACTCGGCAAGCTTTTTACTGATGCCGGGGGCTTTGGCGATTTCATCGATACTGGCGCGGTTGAGCTCCTGCAGGCCGCCGAAATGTTTCAGCAGGTCGCGGCGGCGCTTGGGCCCTACCCCGGCCACATCTTCAAGGCTGGAAACTCGACGGGCCTTGCCACGGCGGGCGCGGTGGCCGGTGATAGCGAAGCGGTGGGCTTCGTCGCGGATCTGCTGGATCAGGTGCAACGCCGATGAATCGCCCTTGAGGGTAAATTCGTGATGGACATCGTTCAGGTACAGGGTTTCGAAACCCGCCTTGCGTGTGACACCCTTGGCCACACCCAGCAGGGTCAGGTCGGTGAAGCCCAGCTCCTGCATCACATCGCGCGCCATGTTCAGCTGGCCCTTGCCGCCGTCCACCAGCAGCACGTCGGGCAGCTTGCCCTCGCCGTCCTTGATGCGCCCATAGCGGCGGGTCAGGGCCTGATGCATGGCCGCGTAATCGTCACCTGCGGTGACGCCTTCGATGTTGAAGCGGCGGTAGTCGGACTTGATCGGCCCTTCGGGGCCGAATACCACGCAACTGGCCACGGTAGCTTCACCACTGGAGTGGCTGATGTCGTAGCATTCCAGGCGTTGCGGCACTTCATCCAGGCCCAGCACTTCGGCCAGGGCTTCGAAGCGCGCAGCCATGTGCTGGCGGTTGGCCAGGCGGGCATTCAGCGCCTGCTCGGCATTGGTCACGGCCAGTTGCTGCCAGCGGGCGCGGGTGCCACGCACCCGGTGGCTGATGGTCAGTTCGCGGCCACGCAGCGCGTGCAGCGCTTCGGTGATGGCGTTGAAGTCTTCGTGAACAACATTGACGATCAACTCGCCGGGCAGCTCGCGCTCTGCGTTGCCCAGATAGTACTGGGAAAGGAATGCGGCCATGACCTCGGCCACCTCCTCCTCGATGCCCACCTGCGGGAAGAAGTTCTTGCTGCCCAGTACTCGGCCGCCGCGCACGCTGATCAGGTGCACACAGGCACCACCTGGGTTGACGAAGGCGGCGATGACGTCGACATCGCCGCTGCCGCCCTCGATGTACTGTTGGTCCTGCACGCGGCGCAACAAGGCGATCTGGTCGCGCAGCTCGGCGGCTTTTTCGAAATCGAGGGCCATGGCGGCCTTTTCCATCTCGGCGTTCAACTCATTGCCCAGTTGCTGGCTACGCCCTTCCAGAAACATCACCGAATGACGCACGTCTTCTGCGTATTCCTCGGCAGTCACCAGGTCGGTGCAGGGCCCTTTGCAGCGCTTTATCTGGTACTGCAGGCATGGCCGGGTGCGGTTGGCGTAGTAGCTATCTTCGCACTGACGCACAGAAAAAGCCTTTTGCAGCAGGCTGAGGCTTTCGCGAATGGCCCCGGCGCTGGGGTACGGGCCAAAGTAACGGCCCTTGGCTTTTTTCGCCCCACGGTGAATGCCCAGGCGCGGGAACTCGCCATCGGACAGAAACACGTAGGGGTAGGACTTATCGTCGCGCAGCAGGATGTTGTAAGGCGGCCGCCACTCCTTGATCAGGTTCTGCTCCAGCAGCAACGCCTCGGTTTCGTTGGCGGTGATGGTGGTTTCAACCTGGGCGATGCGCGCAACCAGCGCGGCGGTCTTGGGCGCAAGGCCGGTCTTGCGGAAATAGCTGGCCAGGCGCTTCTTCAGGTTCTTGGCCTTGCCCACGTAAAGCAGCCGGGCCTCGCCGTCGAACATCCGGTAAACGCCCGGGCGACCGCTGCAGGTCGCCAGGAATGCGCTGGCATCAAAGACTTGGGACATGAGGTTTTACAGGCTTGCGTCAACCATGCCGTGGCGAACGGCCAGCAACGTCAGTTCAACGTCGCTGGTGACCGAGAGTTTTTCAAAGATCCGATAACGGTAAGTATTGACGGTCTTGGGCGAGAGGCACAACTTGTCGGAGATGATCTGCACTTTCTGGCAGCCGACAATCATCAGGGCAATCTGGATTTCCCGCTCGGACAACGCGTCGAACGGCGAGCCCTGCGGCTGGAACGGTTTCAGCGCCAACTGCTGGGCGATCTGCGGGCTGATATAGCGCTGGCCGGCAAAGGCCAGTCGAATGGCCTGGACCATTTCGTCAAGGCCTGCACCCTTGGTCAGGTAGCCGGCAGCGCCGGCCTGCAACAAGCGTGTGGGGAACGGGTCTTCCTCGCACACCGTCACCGCCACTACCTTGATGTCAGGATGGCTGCGCAGCAGCTTGCGGGTGGCCTCCAGGCCGCCGATGCCGGGCATTTTCACATCCATCAGCACAACGTCCGGTTTCAGCTCCCGGGCCAGTTTCAGCGCCGACTCGCCGGAATCTCCCTCACCCACCACCTGCAGGCCGTCGATGTCGGCCAACATGCGTGTAATACCGGTTCGTACCAGATCGTGATCATCGACCACTAAGACCCTAATCAAGCACACACCTCGTCAGCAGGGCGATTGGATCCCGCCACCTTAACAAAATTTTTCACGGTGGGCCTAACGCATTGCTTCCGTCAGAAACGACTGACGTTCGACTGTGAGAGGCCTCACTATTTGCCGGGGCGTGGCGTCGTTGGCCAACCGCCCTAAAAGGTGCAAGAGCGCGGCCTGATCTTCCGACCGCAATTTCCGAAAAGCCCCCAGCAAACCGGACTCATCCGCGTTCAAACCTTCGAGCGCTGCCGGGGTGCGCAGGCCGCTGAGGACATACAACGCATCCACGCCCCGGGTCGCCAATGCCGCCAGGTAATCTAGCCGCGGCGTGCGCTCACCGCTTTCGTACTTGCCCTGAGCATTGGGCTCGACGCCACCGATATCGCCAAATACACGCTGGGTCATGCCCAACCGCTCACGCTCTTCCCGCAGCCGTGGACCGATTCCGTTCATAGGGGCTTCTCCTTTTCCCTTATATCCTCAAACACGGTCTACCCGTCTGCAGGCAGCCGTAAACGTACGGATTCACTATGCCCATACGCTGCGGTCGCGACAAGCCATCATTTAGCCACTAATTTGATATCCCGCTGCATCCGCACAAAGCATTCGTCTTCACCCATTTCGACGAAGCCATGACGCTGGTACAGCAGGCGGGCCGGGTTGCTGCGGAACACCATCAGCCGCAACAGGGGAAGGCGCCGCTGCCTGGCCCACAGCGCCAGTTCTTCCAGCACCCAGCTACCGACGCCCCGCCCACGGTGCTCAGGCAACAGGTGCAACTCGCGGATGAACAGCGCCTGGCGGTCCTGGCTGAGGCTGCAAAAACCCAACAAGACGTCGCCTTCGATCACCAGCCACTGCTCGCGCCAGTCCCAGGCTGCATCGAAGGCTTCCTCGATCCACAGCAGGTCGTATTCACGGTAGTAAGGCAGCATGGCGCGGCGCGTGAGATCGCGGGCAAAGGTGCAGTGGATGTCTTTGGCGGGAATCAACTGTAAGGACATCGCATCGCACTCATTGGGCATAGCACACTGGCGAACTGCCAGGGCCACACCTGTCCAGTTCGTTTTCCAACCAATCGGCCAGCACCCGGGCATTGTTGTGCTCAGTGTCCTTGCCGGCATAAAGCAATGTCAGCGTCCCCTTCCTGGCCATGTCCATTAGCGGATACCAGTGCTCGGGGTGGGCCGCCAGCGCTTGCTGGTAACGCTGGGTAAAACCGGCGAAATCTACGTCTCCCTGGTGGAACGCCTTACGCAATTCATTCGAAGGTGCCACTTCGCGCAACCACTGCCCATGGAGGTCTTCCTTGCGCTTGTTGCGCGGCCAAAGGCGGTCGACCAGTACACGCTGGCCATCTTCATCCTCAACCGCATCATAGACACGTTTGCAGCGAATCATGGGCGTCTCCTGCCATTACCGTCCGTCTTGAGCCTAGATAATTCATTGATCGAGGTCACGGCCGGGTTACGAATTGTTTCTATGCTCAAGGCCTTCGGCACTTTCGCCCAATGCCAACCGGAGCCCCCATGGCAACCCCGTCAGTGGCCAGCAGCCCACTACTGGCCAAACACGACGCTCGCCCGCAGCTCTCCCAAAAACCTGGGCGTGCCACCTTAACGTTGTTCTTCAGCCTGCTGCTGGCAGGTATCGCCTACACCGCCTGGAGCCTCAAGCAGGATGTGACCGCAAGCGGTACGGTCATCACCACGGCTACACCGTTCCTTCTGCTGGGCCTGGCGCTGCTGATTGCCCTGGGCTTCGAGTTCGTCAACGGCTTCCACGACACCGCCAACGCGGTAGCCACCGTGATATACACCCATTCGTTGCCGGCGCCGATAGCGGTGGTGTGGTCTGGGCTGTGCAACTTCCTGGGCGTGCTTTTTTCCAGCGGCGCGGTGGCCTTCGGCATCATCGCCTTGCTACCGGTTGAACTGATTCTACAGGTGGGTTCTTCGGCCGGCTTCGCCATGGTCTTCGCCCTGCTGCTGGCGGCGATCATCTGGAACCTTGGCACCTGGTGGCTGGGCCTGCCGGCATCGTCCTCGCACACCCTGATTGGCTCGATCATCGGCGTGGGCGTGGCCAATGCGCTGATGCATGGGCGTGACGGCACCAGCGGCGTGGACTGGGCCCAGGCCAGCAAGGTGGGTTATGCCCTGCTGTTCTCTCCGCTGATTGGTTTTGCTTGCGCAGCCCTGCTGCTGCTGGCCCTGCGCGCGCTGGTCAAACGCAAGGCGCTTTACCAGGCACCGGAAGGCCAAACGCCACCACCGTGGTGGATCCGCAGCATACTGATTCTGACCTGCACGGGGGTATCTTTTGCCCACGGCTCCAACGATGGCCAGAAAGGCATGGGGCTGATCATGCTGATTCTGGTCGGCACCCTGCCGATGGCTTATGCGCTGAACAAGACCATGCCCAACGGGCAGGCCCTGCAGTTTTCCGCTGTCGCCGAGGTGACCCGCCAGGCACTGGTACGCAGCGATCCGCAAGCGGCCCCGGCTGACCCGCGCCAGGTACTGACCCTGTTCATTGCCGAGCCCAAGGCCAGCCCGCACCTGGTACCGGCATTGGCGGCGCTGACCGGGATGATCGGCGAAGAGGTCAAAGGCTATGGCTCGCTCAAGCGCGTACCGGCTGAAGCCATGGCCAACGTGCGCAATGACATGTACCTGACCAGTGAAGCCATCCGCCTCATGGAGAAAAACCACCTGGTGACATTCGATGCCGACACCCGCAGCCATGTGCAGCGGTTCAAGACCCAGCTGGACGACGCCACCCGCTATATTCCGCTGTGGGTGAAGGTGGCTGTAGCCATCGCGCTGGGGCTGGGGACCATGGTTGGCTGGCGACGTATTGTGGTCACCGTTGGCGAGAAGATCGGCAAGACCCACCTCAGCTATGCCCAAGGCGCATCGGCCGAAGTGGTGGCGATGTGCACTATTGGCGCGGCGGATATGTTCGGGCTGCCGGTGTCGACCACGCATGTGCTGAGTTCGGGGGTGGCCGGCGCCATGGTCGCCAATGGGTCGGGGATTCAGAAACGCACTTTGTTCAATCTGCTGATGGCCTGGGTGCTGACCCTGCCAGCGGCAATGCTGTTGGCTGGCAGCCTGTACTGGTTGCTGAACCACATCTTCTGAACCCGTACGCCGCCTTCTGTAGGAGCGGGTTTACCCGCGAATACGGTAGCAGCGGCAACGGTGAACGGCGGGTGGTAATTGGCCAGCAGGCCCGGCCTCTTCGCGGGTAAACCCGCTCCTACACGACGGCCTGTGCCCAATCACCGACATGTGTCCACCCCCCGATCAGGTGTAGGAGCGGGTTTACCCGCTAATACGGTAGCGGCGGCAACGGTGAACGGCGGGTGAAAATTGGCCAGCAGGGCCGACCCTTTCGCGGGTAAACCCGCTCCTACGGGCGACCGTCCAGGCCTTTCGAAGTTTGCGCAAGGCAGTTGTCCCTGCACAGGTTGATCAGCCCGGGATTTTCAGGCCACGCTGCACGGCTGGCCGTTCGAGGAAATTCGCCAGCACGCGCTGCACTTCCTTGAACTGGTCGAAGCCCACCAGGTCACGGGCGTTGTAGCGCTCCACCAGGTTACGCACCCAAGGGAAGATGGCGATGTCGGCGATGCTGTATTCCTCAGCCATCCACTGCCGACCTTTCAAATGCCGATCCAGCACGCCCAGCAGCCGCTTGGACTCGTTGACATAGCGGTCGCGCGGGCGCTTGTCTTCATATTCCTTGCCAGCAAAGAAATGGAAGAACCCGACCTGGCCGAACATCGGCCCGATGCCGCCCATCTGGAACATCAGCCACTGCAGGGTCTGGTAGCGCTGGGCGGGGTCCTGGCTGAGCAGCTGGCCGCTCTTCTCCGCCAGGTACTGCAAGATCGCCCCCGACTCGAACAGCGGCAGCGGCTGACCGCCCGGGCCGTTCGGGTCGAGGATGGCGGGGATCTTGTTGTTCGCGCTGAGCGAGATGAACTCGGGGCTCATTTGGTCATCGTTGTCGAAGCTGACCTTGTGCGCCTCGTAAGCCAAGCCAATCTCTTCAAGCATGATCGACACCTTCACCCCGTTGGGCGTCGGCAGCGAGTACAACTGCAGGCGTTCGGGATGTTTGGCGGGCCATTTGCGGGTAATGGGGAAAGCACTGAGTTCGGTCATGATCAACCTTGCCAAGGGAATGAGCCTGTCACTCTAGAGACATCCCCAGCCGCTGACCATCACCGACCACTCATCAGCGTTGGCAGCTCAGGCCTGGCCGTGGGCCTTGAGCTTGAGCTTTTCGGTATCGACGCGGACAAACACGGAGTCGGCCGTCACCGTCAGTACATCCTCTGCCCAGACTTCGCAAATGACCCGGCTCTTGCGCCCAACTTCGCCTTCGACACGCGCCTTGAGCAACAGCTCGACGCCCATCGGCGTAGGTTTCAGGTATGTCAGGTTGAGCGTGCCGGTAACGCAGTCGATACGCGGCAGGCTGCCCGGTTCTCGGCCTTCGTTACGGTAGTGGTAGGCCATCGCCGTCCAGTTGGAGTGGCAGTCGACCAGCATCGCCAGCAGGCCACCGTAAACCAGGCCAGGCCAGCCAATGAAGGTGCTGTCGGGCGAGTGCCGGCACACCAGGTGAACACCGTCGGCGTCCCAGTGGCTTTGCAGGTGCAGGCCGCTGGGGTGGGAACAGCCGCAGCCATAGCAAGTACCCTCAGGGGCCGCGAGGGCTTGAAGGGAAAGTGTGTGATCAGTCATACGCTTCCTGTGCTTGTTGGAATGGGGGCGCGCAACGCCCCCATTAAAGCAGAAACATCAGACCGTCTGGGCAACCATCTTCGTACGCCGCTGGGTCAGCGAAACCAGCAGGATGAACGCGGTCACCCCGGCAGTCATCAGCGTCTCATAGCGGTAGGCATCGCTGAACAGCATGTAGCCCAGCACCATGACGATGGTGCCGATCACCAGCCAGGTCAGCCATGGGAACAGCCACATCTTCAGTTCCAGCGGGCGCCCTTCACGCTCGGCACGGGCACGCATGCGCAGCTGCGACACGGCAATGACCAGGTACACCAGCAAAGCGATGGCGCCAGTGGTCGACAGCAGGAAGCCAAACACCTTGCCCGGGAACACATAGTTGACGAGGCAGCCAGCGAAACCCGCCAGGGTCGAGAAGATCACTGCCACGGTCGGCACGCCGGAACCGGAGATGCGCTTGGTCACGCTCAGCGCCTGGCCACGCGCGCCAAGCGAATAGAGCATGCGCGACGCCGTGTAGAGCCCCGAGTTCATGCAACTTGTCACCGCCACCAACACCACCAGGTCAACCAGCAACTTGGCGCCCGGCACGTTCAGCACTTCCAGTACACGCTGGAACGACCCTACCGCTTTCAGCCCGGGGTCGTTCCAGGCCACCAGCGACACCACCAGGAAGATCGACGCCAGATAGAAAATGGCAATGCGGTACACCACCAGGTTGGTGGCGCGGCGAATCTTGTCTTTCGGGTTGGCGGTTTCGTCAGCCGCGATGGTGACAATTTCGGCACCGAAGAACGAGAAGATGGTGATCAGCACGCCCCCAAGCACCGTCCCGAACCCATTGGGCATGAAACCACCACTGTCCCACAGCCGGCTGACCCCGGAGACCTCCGCCAGCGGCCAGAAGCCGAACACCGCCAAGGTGCACACCCCGATGAAGCCAATGATCGCGACCACCTTGACCAACGCGAACCAGTACTCGAAAGCACCGAAGTTCTTAACGCTGACCAGGTTGGTGCCCGACAGCACCAGCATGATCAGGAAGGCGAACAGCCAGGACGGCACGCCAGGGAAGTAGGCATGCAGGATGTCAGCACCGGCAATGGCTTCCACCGGAATGATCAACACCCAGAACCACCAGTACAGCCAGCCAATGGTAAAGCCCGCCCAAGGCCCGATGGCTTCCGAAGCGTAGGTGGAAAAAGAGCCGCTGTTGGGGTTTGCGATGGCCATTTCACCCAGCATGCGCATCACCAGCAATACCAGCAGGCCAGTCATGGCGTAGGAGATGAGGATGGCCGGGCCGGCGGTGGCAATGGCGTTGGAGGACCCGATGAACAGCCCGGCGCCGATGATGCCGGCAATGGAGATCATGGAAACCTGACGGGAAGTCAGGCCGTGCTGCAGTGAGCGCTGTTTCTTGTTGTCTTGCGAAGCCATGAAGAACCCTCGAATGGGTCGGCCGCAGCAAAGCGGCTGAAGGTCTGAGCAGAATTCTTATAAATTTCTGATGTGTGTTGTTGTTGTTTTGCAGATGACCGAAGCGGGTATTGACCTCCTCTTCGCATGACCGGTTGTAATCGTTGATCCAGGTCAGTATTAATCTATAGGCCGGGGTCAACAAACGACCTTTTCGAACCACATAATTCCTTTACGGAATGAACTCCTTCCTTTTTTGCTCGGTATTCGCCCGTCATGTCCAAACGCCTGATGCCTTCGACCACCGCCCTTCAGTGCTTCGAAGCGGCCGCTCGCCACCTCAGCTTCACCCGCGCGGCCCAGGAACTGCACCTGACCCAGAGCGCCGTCAGCAAGCAGGTCGCGCAGCTTGAGGACATGCTCTCGCACTCGCTGTTCCAGCGCATTCGCCGGCGCCTGCACCTGACCCCGGCCGGCGCGCTGTACCTCACCGAAGTGAACAAGATCCTCACCCAGATCGACATATCCAGCCGCTACATCCTCAGCTACGGCGACGAAACCGAAGTGCTGCGCATCGCCACCCAGCCGACCTTCGGCGCCCGCTGGCTGGTCCCCAGGCTCAAGGGTTTTGGTGACCGCTACCCACGCATTCACCTGGATGTGCGCAACGAGCTGGAGCCATTCGACCTGGTACAGGCGAAGGCTGACGTCGCCTTTTTCTTCGGCCAGGGCACCTGGCCCGGGGCGACCTGCATCGAGTTGTTCAGCGAAGAAGTGGTGCCGGTGTGCAGCCCGCAACTGCTGGCCAGCCACCGTTTCGACAGCGCCCAGGCATTGACTGAGCACCGCCTGTTGCAATGCGTGTCGCGGCCGGAAGCCTGGCATGAGTGGTTCCTGGGGCTTGGGTTACATAGCCAGAACAGCTACCACGGGCCGCGCTTCGACACGTTCTACCTGTGTATCCGCGCGGCCATCTCCGGCTGCGGCATAGCCCTGATTCCCCGCTATCTGGTGGCCGAGGAGCTGAGCGAAGGCAAGCTGGTGGTGGCCTGGGACCACCCTGTGGCAAGCAACGGGAGGCACTTCATTGCGCATGCCGAGCATGCGGCCGAAGTGCCCAAGATCAGGGCCTTTGTGCAGTGGATCCGGGAACGGGTGGCTGAAGGCGATTGATTTGGCCTGCCCCGGCCTCTGGCAGGAGCGGGCTTGCCCGCGAAGAGGCCGGCACAGCCAACCAAAAAAACCGCCCAGATCACGAATCCATGGAATGACCGCAATCGAATAATTCGTTTGCGGAATAACCCGACGACACGCTTGGATAATAAGAAACTCGAACAAGGTCCGCGTGCCCCCATGAACCAGGAAAGTATCAGCCAATCCATTGCCATCGTTCACCCGATCACACTTTCCCATGGCCGTAATGCCGAAGTCTGGGACACTGACGGCAAACGTTACATCGACTTCGTCGGCGGTATCGGCGTGCTCAACCTGGGCCACTGCAACCCCGCTGTAGTCGAGGCCATCCAGGCTCAGGCCACCCGCCTGACCCACTACGCCTTCAACGCCGCCCCTCACGGCCCGTACCTGGCCCTGATGGAGCAACTGAGCCAGTTTGTGCCAGTCAGCTACCCACTGGCCGGCATGCTCACCAACAGCGGCGCGGAAGCGGCGGAAAACGCCCTGAAAGTGGCCCGTGGCGCCACCGGCAAACGTGCCATCATCGCTTTCGACGGCGGCTTCCATGGGCGCACCCTGGCCACCCTGAACCTCAATGGCAAGGTTGCCCCCTACAAGCAGCGGGTCGGCGAACTGCCCGGGCCGGTGTATCACCTGCCCTACCCCAGCGCGGATACCGGGGTTACCTGCGAGCAGGCGCTCAAGGCCATGGAGCGTCTGTTCAGCGTTGAGCTGGCGGTGGAGGACGTCGCGGCGTTCATCTTCGAGCCGGTGCAGGGTGAAGGCGGCTTCCTTGCCTTGGACCCAGTCTTCGCCCAGGCCCTGCGCCGCTTCTGCGACGAGCGTGGCATCCTGATCATCATCGACGAGATCCAGTCGGGCTTCGGCCGCACCGGCCAGCGCTTCGCGTTTCCGCGCCTGGGTATCGAGCCCGACCTGCTGCTGCTGGCCAAGAGCATCGCTGGCGGTATGCCGTTGGGTGCAGTGGTCGGGCGCAAGGAATTGATGGCGGCGCTGCCCAAAGGCGGCCTGGGTGGCACCTATTCGGGCAACCCGATTGCCTGTGCGGCGGCCTTGGCCAGCCTGGCGCAGATGACCGACGAAAACGTTGCAACCTGGGGGGAACGGCAGGAACAGGCCATCGTCAGCCGTCATGAGCGCTGGAAGGCTTCGGGCCTGAGCCCGTACATCGGCCGCCTGACCGGCGTGGGCGCCATGCGAGGGATCGAGTTCGCCAATGCAGATGGCAGTCCGGCACCGGCACAACTGGCCAAGGTGATGGAAGCGGCCCGCACCAAGGGCCTGCTGCTGATGCCCAGCGGCAAGGCGCGGCACATCATTCGCCTGCTGGCTCCGTTGACCATCGAGGCCGAGGTGCTCGAGGAAGGGCTGGATATCCTCGAGCAGTGCCTGGCAGAACTGAACTGAGGCTTACAGGCCGAGCTCTTCCGGGGTAAGCATGTCGGACTCGAAGGCGATCCAGCCGCCTTCAAGTTCGGCATGGCCGTTGACGATCGGGCCGTAATAGGTCAGGCCGTTCTCCAGGGTCACGCAAATGTGCGTGGCCGGTTTCTCTGGGGCCGCGAGCGTACCGACGAAATGAACCTTCTTCAGGGTTTCGGTCACCGCTTCCAGGCCCACGCGCATCTTGGGGTTTTCCGAGGCTTCGGTATCTCCGCCACGGTCTTCGGCGCTGATGGTCACGGTGGCGATGTACGGGTACTTGATGCTCAAACGGGGTTACCTCGGTGGGTGTATAGGCGTACGGGCGCGTAGAGTACGGCAGGCCGTCTCTGTTGTCTCTACTGGCCTGTTCGCGGGCATGCCCGCCCCCCAGGGATTGCATGTTGCTTGGGGTATGCAGGCACCTGCAACAGGTGATCTGAATGCCCCGATCTGTTAGGGTGCCCGCCGATGCACGCCACACCACACGAGGATCCCGAGTGAGCGCCGAAGAACCCCTGATCGCCGACCTGTTCGAAGTCGACAAACGCCTGTCCCTCAAGCCCGTCGTGGACTTCAACAGCTACCTGCGCAACGCCTTCGGCGAGGGCCCATGCCGCTGCCACCGCTGCGTAGAAGGTGCCGACCAAAGCACCTACAGCCACGCGCACAACTTCACCTTCGAAGGCCGCCAGTGGCACCGCCGGTTCGCCAGCACCGCTGGCAGCGACGTCGCCCAAGTGTTGAAAAAAGCCTGGCTGTCGTACACCAAGGCTGATCTCAACCTGGTCGGCGCGCTGGACCTGACCACCCTCAAGACCTTCACCGAGGCCGCCCTGCACACGCGCCTGCTGGCCTTGCTGCCAGCCAGCGGCCTGGCCCGTGAAGTGGATGGCCAGTGGATGCTGCAAGCCCAGACCGACTGACGGTCCGGTGGCAGGGCAGGATTCCACCGGTCTGCTAACTTGGTGGAATCCGTCCACCCACAGGTAGTCCGCCATGGCCCGCACAACGCCCATCGAGCTGTACCGCAATATCGGCATCGTCGCCCACGTTGATGCCGGCAAGACCACGACCACCGAGCGGATCCTGTTCTATACCGGGGTCAACCACAAGATGGGCGAAGTGCACGATGGCGCGGCGACCATGGACTGGATGGCCCAGGAGCAGGAACGCGGCATCACCATCACCTCGGCGGCGACCACAGCGTTCTGGCAAGGCTCGACCAAGCAGTTCGCCCACAAGTACCGTTTCAACATCATCGACACCCCAGGCCACGTCGATTTCACCATCGAGGTGGAGCGCTCACTACGCGTGCTTGATGGCGCGGTCGTGGTATTCAGCGGCGCTGACGGCGTCGAGCCGCAGTCAGAGACAGTCTGGCGCCAAGCCAACAAGTACCACGTGCCACGCTTGGCCTACATCAACAAGATGGACCGCCAGGGGGCCGACTTCCTGCGCGTGGTCAAGCAGATCGATCAGCGCCTGGGGCACCACCCGGTACCCATCCAGCTGGCCATCGGCAGCGAAGAAAACTTCATGGGCCAGATCGACCTGGTGAAGATGAAGGCCATTTACTGGAACGATGCCGACCAGGGCACCAGTTACCGTGAAGAAGATATTCCCGCCGATCTGCAGAAACTTGCTGACGAATGGCGCGCGCACATGATAGAAGCCGCCGCCGAGGCCAATGACGAACTGCTCAACAAGTTTCTCGAAGGCGAAGAGCTGAGCGTCGAAGAGATCAAGGCCGGATTGCGTAAACGCACCATCGCTAACGAAATCGTGCCGACCATCCTCGGCTCCTCTTTCAAGAACAAGGGTGTGCCGCTGATGCTTGATGCGGTAATCGATTACCTGCCCGCCCCCTCGGAAATTCCTGCCATCCGCGGCACCGACCCGGATGATGAAGAAAAGCACCTGGAACGGCACGCCGACGACAAAGAGCCGTTCTCGGCACTGGCTTTCAAGATCGCCACCGACCCGTTCGTCGGCACCCTCACCTTCGCCCGCGTTTATTCCGGCGTGCTCAGTTCAGGCAATGCGGTACTCAACTCGGTCAAAGGCAAGAAGGAACGCATCGGCCGCATGGTGCAGATGCACGCCAACCAGCGTGCTGAAATCAAGGACGTGTGCGCAGGCGACATCGCCGCACTGATCGGCATGAAGGACGTGACCACCGGCGACACCCTGTGCGACATGGACAAACCGATCATCCTCGAACGCATGGACTTCCCCGACCCGGTGATTTCCGTCGCGGTAGAGCCGAAAACCAAGGCCGACCAGGAAAAAATGGGGATCGCGCTGGGCAAGCTGGCCCAGGAAGACCCCTCATTCCGCGTGCGTACCGATGAAGAGACTGGCCAGACCATCATCTCGGGCATGGGCGAGCTGCACCTGGACATCATCGTCGACCGCATGCGCCGCGAGTTCAACGTCGAGGCCAACATCGGCAAGCCGCAGGTGGCCTACCGGGAAAAAATCCGCAATACCTGCGAGATCGAGGGGCGTTTCGTGCGCCAGTCCGGTGGCCGTGGCCAATACGGCCATTGCTGGATCCGTTTCGCCCCCGGTGATGAAGGCAAAGAAGGCCTGGAGTTCATCAACGAGATCGTCGGCGGTGTGGTACCCCGCGAGTACATTCCAGCAATCCAGAAGGGTATCGAGGAGCAAATGAAGAACGGCGTGCTTGCCGGCTACCCACTGATCAACCTCAAGGCCGCCGTGTTCGACGGCTCGTACCACGATGTCGACTCCAACGAGATGGCCTACAAGATCGCCGCGTCAATGGCCACCAAGCAGTTGTCGCAGAAAGGCGGCGCAGTGCTGCTGGAGCCGGTGATGAAGGTAGAGGTGGTGACGCCCGAGGAATATCAGGGTGACATCCTTGGCGACTTGAGCCGACGTCGCGGCATGATCCAGGATGGTGATGAAACACCGGCTGGCAAGGTGATACGTGCCGAAGTGCCGTTGGGTGAAATGTTCGGCTACGCCACCTCGATGCGTTCGATGACACAGGGCCGGGCCAGCTTCTCGATGGAGTTCACCCGCTATGCCGAGGCCCCGGCGAGCATTGCCGATGGCATCGTCAAGAAGAGCCGCGGGGAGTAAGCGGTTCTCCTGTGCCGGCCTCTTCGCGGGTAAACCCGCTCCTACAGGGGTATGCGCCCCCTCGTAGGGGCGGGTTTACCCGCGAAGGGGCCGGCACAGGCAGCAACAGTTTTC
>NZ_JAUHUI010000065.1:0-17874 GCF_030418155.1 Pseudomonas sp. 2,4-D | reverse complement strand
TGCCGGACTCTTCACGGGTAAACCCGCCCCTACAGCCCCCCCCCTGTAGGGGCGGGTTTACCCGCGAAGAGGCCGGCACAGCAAAAATATTCTCAGGCAACAGGTGAAGTAACAGCAGGTGGCCTCCGTGTAATGGTCGCGCGCCCCCCTGTAGGAGCGGGTTTACCCGCGAAGAGGCCGGCACAGCAAAAAATATTTCAGGCAACGGGTGAGGTAACAGCACGTGGCATCCGTGTAATGAGTGAAAGTGCGATTCATTCGCAGTAATCACCCTCTCACAGGTCAGCGTCCATGAAGTTCTCCCCGCGTTGCGTCCCTCTCTGGTTCGGCCTTGCTGCGCTCCCGGCCTTCGCTGTCGCCCCCCTGGCAACCGCCGCCGAGCAGCTGCAGGTCTATGCCTTCGCCCAGCCGGCCCAACCCTTGGCCCAGGCCCTGAACGCCTTCAGCCGTACCACTGGCCAGAGCGTGGTCTACACCCTCGAGCTGCCGGGCGTGCAAGCGCCAGCGCTGAATGGTCGGTTCAGCGCCGAGCAGGCGCTGCAACAACTGCTGGGCAACGCTGGGCTGGCCTGGCGCCGCGTCGACGCACGTACCCTGACCCTCGAACCTGCAGACACCTCCGGAGCCCTCAGCCTGCAGGCCACCACCGTGACCTCGCAACTGGACGACTACAGCTACCAGCCCCCGGCCAGCGCTTCGATCATGCGCGGGCAGGGCCCGAACCAGGACATCCCCCAGGCGATCAACGTGGTACCGGCCCAGGTCATCCGCGACCAGGCCCCGCGCAACCTTGATGACGCCCTGGCCAACGTCAGCGGCATTACCCAGGGCAACAACTTCGGCGGCACATCCGACACGGTGATGAAACGTGGCTTCGGCGACAACCGCGACGGCTCGATCATGCGCGATGGCATGCCCGTGGTGCAGGGTCGCAACCTCAACGCCAGCACCGAGCGCGTCGAAGTGCTCAAGGGCCCTGCTTCGCTGCTGTACGGTATCCAGGACCCGGGTGGGGTCATCAACGTGGTCAGCAAGCGTCCGCAGTTGCAGCAGTACAACGCCCTGACCGTGCGCGGCTCGACCTATGGCAGCGGCAAGAACGGCAGCGGTGGCGGGCTCGACAGCACGGGCGCACTGGGTGACAGCAACTTCGCCTACCGCCTGGTCGTCGACCACGAAGACGAGGACTACTGGCGCAACTACGGCGTGCACCGCGAATCGCTGGTGGCGCCGTCGCTGGCCTGGCTGGGCGAAGACACCCAGGTGGTGCTGGCCTACGAGCATCGTGAATTTCTCTATCCGTTCGACCGTGGCACCGCGTTCGGCAACAACGGCCACCCGCTGAACATCCCTGCCACGCGCCGCCTGGACGAGCCGTTCAACGACATGGAAGGGCGCTCCGACCTGTATCGCCTGGAAGTCGACCATCAGCTGGCCGATGACTGGAAGCTGCACTTCGGCTACAGCTTCAATCGTGAGACCTACGATGCCAGCCAGGTTCGCGTGACCGGCGTCAACGAAACACAAGGCACGCTGACACGCAGCATCGACGGCACCCACAACGCCATGAGCCGTGACCAGTTCGTGACCCTGAGTCTCAATGGCAATGTCGAGCTGGCGGGGATGCAGCATGACCTGCTGTTCGGCATCGACCATGAAGACCGCAAGATCTTTCGCGGTGACCTGATTCGCCAGACGTCTCAGTCCACGTTCAGTTATCTGGACCCGGTCTACGGACAGGAAGTGGAGGGCACCAACGTGCGAGCCAGCGACAGCGACCAGACCGACAAGCTGCGCACCGATGCACTGTTCGTGCAGGACGCGCTGCACCTCGATGAGCACTGGATCCTTGTAGCAGGTGCGCGTTTCCAGCAGTACGACCAGTACGCTGGCCGCGGTCGCCCGTTCAAGGCCAATACCGACATCAGTGGCCAGGCTTGGGTGCCCCACGCCGGTATCGTTTACAAAGTCGACGACCAGCTCTCGTTCTATGGCAGCTACAGCGAGTCGTTCAAGCCCAACTCGACCATCGCGCCGCTGACCGGCAATGTCGTGCTCGACTCCTCGGTGGCACCTGAGGAGGGCAAGGCGTGGGAGCTGGGCGCCAAGCTCGACATGCCAGGCCGCATCACAGGCACCCTGGCATTGTTCGATATCACCAAGCGCAATGTACTGGTCTCGAACTTTGACGCCGTCACCCGCGAGACGGTCTACAGCAATGCGGGTGAGGTCAGTTCACGCGGTGTGGAACTCGACGTGACCGGCCAGCTCAGCGAGCGCTGGAGCCTGATCGGCAGCTATGCACTGACCGATGCCAAGGTCACCAAGGACCCTGATCTTGAGGGCAATCGCCTGCAGAACGTGGCCCGGCACAGCGGCTCGCTGTCGGCGGTGTATGACTTTGGCAGCCTGTTTGGGGGTGACCGGCTGCGCTTCGGTGCCGGCGCCCGTTATGTGGGCGAACGTTCGGGTAACGCGACCAACACCTTCGACCTGCCGAGCTATACCGTTGCCGATGCATTTGCCACTTATGAAACCAAACTCGACGAACACAACGTGCGCCTGCAACTGAACGTGAAGAACCTGTTCGACAAGGTGTATTACAGCTCGGCGGTGAACCAGTACTTTGTGGCGATTGGCGATGCGCGGCAGGTAAGTTTGTCGAGCACCTTCGAGTTCTAGGCAAATGGGGCCGCAGAGCGGGCGCGGTTTCAGGTGAAAAAGGCCTTGCGGTATTCGCCAGGTGTGGCCCCCAGGGCTTGGCGAAACCGGTTGCTGAAATGGCTGGCACTGGCAAACCCGCACAACAAGGCAATTTCCCCCAGCGGTAACACGCCCAGCCGCAACAGCTGGCATGCCCGGTGCAGCCGCCGGGCCAGCAGATACTGATGCGGCGGGAGCCCGAAACTGGCGCGGAACATGCGCGCAAAGTGGTATGCGGACAGATTGCAGCGCAGCGCCAGCTCGTCCAGGGTGATGGGCTGGTCCAGGTGTGCCTCGAGGTAGTCGACCAGCTGCCGGCGCAGGTTTGGCGCCAGCCCGCCTTTCAGGCGCAGGCCTTGGCGCAACCCGACCTGGCTGAGCAGCGCATGGTCAACGATCTCGTGCGCCAGGCTGCTGGCCAGCAGGCGCTCGCCGGGCTCGTCCCAGTCCAGCTGGATCAGTTGACGAAAGCGGGCAGCCTGCTGCGGGTCGTCCAGAAAGGTCGCTTCCTGCAGTTGCAGCTCGCGCGGTTCCCGGTCGAGCAGGCGTACACAGCCCAGGGCGAACTGCGCCTCGCTGACATACAGGTGTGCCAGGCGGATCGCGCCATTGACGACCCAGTTCGATTCCTGCCCGGCCGGCATCACGCACAGCTTGTCGGGCGCACCTTTGTCGGCCGGGCGCTGGCGGCGGAAGGTGCCGGTGCCGTCGGCGATGTAGCACGACAGGGTGTGATGGCTAGGCGCCTGGTAGTCGCGCGCATCGTCACGGTTGCTCCACAACGCTGCCGCCAGTCCGTCGCCCAGGTGCGCGCTCAGCTCCAGCCTGGCGTTGGGCGAGGCATGCATGGCGTTGAACACTTGCAACTGGGTGAGTGGCGTCATTGGCAGGTCCTCCTGCCTGCCATCCTACTGCGCCCTGGATCGAGTGACAGCTACCGGCGCAAGAAAAGCGCAAGTTCGTGCAAGCAGACAGAGGCCGATCGAAAGAACACTGGTGATCCCTGTAGGAGCGGGTTTACCCGCGAAGCGCCGGGCACCGATTTCCAAAGGCCCAAGGAACCGCCACCATGAACCTGTCACTCTACCTGCTCACCGTCCTGATCTGGGGCACCACCTGGATCGCCCTGAAACTCCAGCTAGGCGTGGTCGCGATCCCGGTGTCGATCGTCTACCGCTTCGCCCTGGCCGGCCTGATCCTGTTTGCTTTCCTGTTGATTACCCGCCGGCTGCAACCCATGAACCGCCGTGGCCACCAGATCTGCCTGGCCCAGGGCCTGTGCCTGTTCTGCGTCAACTTCATCTGCTTCCTCAGCGCCAGCCAGTGGATCGCCAGCGGCCTGATCGCGGTGGTGTTCTCAACCGCCACACTGTGGAACGCGCTTAACGCTCGCATTTTCTTCGGCCAGAAAATCGCCAGCAATGTGCTTGGCGGTGGTGCCTTGGGCTTGCTTGGCCTGGGTCTGCTGTTCTGGCCGGAGCTGTCGCATCACGCAGCCAGCCGCGAAACCCTGTACGGCCTTGGCTTGGCCCTGTTGGGCACGCTGTGCTTCTCGGCCGGCAACATGCTGTCGAGCATGCAGCAGAAGGCCGGGCTCAAGCCGATGACGACCAATGCCTGGGGCATGGTCTATGGGGCGGTGATGCTGGCGGTGTTCTGTGTGGTCAGCGGCGTGCCGTTCAGCATGGAGTGGAATGCGCGCTATATCGGTTCGCTGCTGTACCTGGTGGTGCCGGGGTCGGTGATTGCCTTTACTGCCTACCTGACCTTGGTCGGGCGCATGGGCCCGGAGCGGGCAGCTTACTGCACGGTGTTGTTCCCGTTGGTGGCGTTGAATGTGTCGGCGGTGGCTGAGGGTTATCAGTGGACGGCGCCGGCCTTGCTCGGCTTGGTGGCGGTAATGGCGGGGAATGTGCTGGTGTTTCGCAAGCCCCGGGCCAGGGTGGCTGAGGGTGTTGTGGTCGCCAAATAGTGATGCTTGCCTGGGCCGGCCCTTTCGCGGGTAAACCCGCTCCTACAGGGCAGTGCACACCCTTTGTAGGAGCGGGTTTACCCGCGAAGGGGCCAGCACAGGCATTCCAAAACGGTCAGCCCTTCCACACCTGCGGGTTCACCAGGTCCCGCGGCCGCTCGCCCAGCAGCGCCGCACGCAGGTTGTCGATCGCCCGGTTGGCCATGGCCTCACGGGTTTCGGCAGTAGCCGAACCAACGTGCGGCAGGGTCAGCGCATTGGGCAGCTTGAACAGCGGCGAGTCGCTCAGCGGTTCTTTCTCGTACACGTCCAGGCCTGCGCCCCGAATGGTGCCGGCCTGCAGCGCCTCGATCAACGCCGCCTCATCCACCACCGGCCCACGGGCAATGTTGATCAGGAACGCGCTCGGCTTCATCAGCTTCAGCTCGCGGCTGCTGATCAGCTTGCGGGTGGCATCGGACAACGGCACCACGATGACCACGAAGTCGGCTTCGGCCAGCAACTGATCCAGGCTGCGGAACTGCGCGCCCAGCTCCTGCTCCAGCGCGGTCTTGCGGCTGTTGCCGCTGTACAGGATCGGCATGTTGAAGCCGAAGCGGCCACGGCGTGCCACTGCTGCACCAATGTTGCCCATGCCGACGATGCCCAAAGTCTTGCCATGCACATCGCTGCCGAAGTGGGCCGGGCCCACGGTGGCCTGCCAGTTGCCGGCCTTGGTCCAGGCATCCAGCTCGGCGGTGCGCCGGGCGCAGCCCATGATCAGCGAGAAGCCCAGGTCGGCGGTGCTTTCGGTCAGTACGTCGGGGGTGTTGGTCAGGGCGATGCCGCGTTCGTTGAAGTAGTCGAGGTCGTAGTTGTCATAGCCGACCGACACGCTGGACACCACCTCCAGCCTGGCCGCACCTTCAAGCTGCGCGCGGCCGAGCTTGCGGCCAACGCCGATCAGGCCATGGGCTTCGGGCAGGGCTTCGTTGAACTGGGCGCTGATGTCGCCAAGCTTGGGGTTGGGCAGGATCACGTTGAAGTCTTGCTGCAGGCGTTCGGCCATGGCCGGGGTGATACGGCTGAAGGCCAGGACGGTCTTTTTCATCGGGCAACTTCTCTGCTAGGCGGGGTGGGGGGCTGTGCTGGTCCCTTCGCGGGCAAGCCCGCTCCTACGGGGGGGCGCGGTGCCTTGCAGGAACGGGCTTGCCCGCGAAAGGGGCGGAACAGGCGAAATCAATGGTTAGCAACCTACCATTGTCAGCCCCCGCAATGCAGCAGCTTTTTAGTTGGCGATCAGCACCTGATGGGTTTTCAGGTCTGCCTCATGCGCGGCAAGAATCTCTGGCAGCGAGTTGCGCAGGTACTCCACCCAGGTCTTGATCTTGGCATCCAGATACTGCCGCGATGGATAGATGGCATACAGGTTCAGCTCCTGCAGGCGATATTCGGGCAGCACCCGCACCAGGCTACCGTCCCGCAGGCCCTCGATAGCCGAATAGATCGGCAGCACGCCTACGCCCATGCCACTGCGGATCGCAGTCTTCATGGCATCGGCGGTGTTCACCATGAACGGCGAACTGGTGATGTTGACCATCTCTTGGCCTTCCGGGCCATCGAACAGCCACTTCTCCAGCGGTATCACCGGGCTGACCATGCGCAGGCAGGCGTGCTTGAGCAGGTCGGCAGGCTTGTGCGCCACGCCATGCTGGGCGATGTAGGCGGGCGAGGCACAGACAATGCTGTAGGTGATGCCCAGGCGCTGCGAAACGAACCCCGAGTCGGGCAGTTCGGTGGCCAGCACGATGGAGACGTCATAACCCTCGTCGAGCAGGTCGGGCACGCGGTTGGCCATGGTCAAATCGAAGGTCACGTCCGGGTGCGTTTCGCGGTAGCGGGCGATGGCATCGACCACGAAGTGCTGGCCGACCCCGGTCATCGAATGCACCTTCAACTGCCCGGCCGGGCGCGCATGGGCGTCGCTGGCTTCGGCCTCGGCTTCTTCGACGTAGGTAAGAATCTGTTCGCAACGCATCAGGTAGCGCTTGCCGGCTTCGGTCAGCGCAATGCGGCGGGTGGTACGGTTGAGCAGCCTTGTTTGCAGATGGGCTTCCAGGTTGGAGACCGCCCGCGACACGTTCGCGGTGGTCGTATCCAGTTGCGCCGCAGCGGCAGTGAAGCTGCCGAGTTGGGCTACGCAACTGAAAGCACGCATGTTTTGCAGGGTGTCCATGGGTCACTCTCGAGGTAGAGGACAAAATTGTGTCACGAAGTAACTTAGAAAAGAGAAAAAGTTGCCTTCGACCAAAGGCGGATTATCGCTGTTTTGGTAACAAAGATTCGCAGGAATCTGTGCTTATCGCCAGTGCTGCCGCCCCCTAGAATTGCCCGGCCCCCTTCACCTCTTCCTCGGGAAATCGCAGCTGTGCCGCGTCGCATCATCAGAACGCTCAAGGCGTTCAGTGCCTGTGCCCTTGCCCTCACCTTGAGCGGCTGTATCGGAACCTGGGGCATTGCCCCGCAAAGCAAGACGCTGCAAGCCAATACCTTGACTACCGACGCGGCCATTCGCGAAGCCGCGACCGACGCCCACTGGCCTGACCAGCAGTGGTGGCATGCCTATGGCGACCCGCAGCTGGACCGCTGGATTGCCCTGGCCGTGGCCGGTAGCCCGAGCCTGGCCATGGCTGCGGCGCGGGTGCGCGAAGCCAAGGCCATGGCCGGTGTGGTCGAGTCGGCGGAAAAGCTCCAGGCCAACGGCCAGTCTACGCTCAAGCGCCACAACTGGCCGGAAGACCAGTTTTATGGCCCCGGCGCGTTGTCGGGTGCCAACACCTGGGACAACAACGCCGCCATCGGTTTCAGCTACGCCCTTGACCTGTGGGGGCGCGAGCGCAATGCCAGCGAGCAGGCCGTGGACCAGGCGCACATGAGCGTGGCCGAAGCCCGCCAGGCGCAGCTGGAACTGCAGAACAATGTGGTGCGTGCCTACATCCAGTTGAGCCTGCATTTTGCCCAGCGCGATATCGTCAAGGCCGAGCTGGAGCAGCAAGAACAGATCCTGGCCTTGGCCAAGCGCAGGCTGGATGCCGGCATCGGCACCCACTTCGAAGTCAGCCAGGCCGAAGCGCCGCTGCCGGAAACCCACCGCCAGCTCGACAGCCTGAACGAAGAGATTGCCCTGACCCGCAACCAGCTGGCGGCACTGGCAGGCAAGGGCCCGGGCGAAGGCGCCCAGTTGCAGCGCCCGACCCTGGCCCTGGCTGCACCGCTGAAGCTGCCGTCGAACCTGCCGGCCGAATTGGTTGGCCAGCGCCCCGACGTAGTTGCCAGCCGCTGGCAGGTGGCCGCACAGGCGCGGGGTATCGACGTCGCCCATGCCGGCTTCTTCCCCAACGTCGACCTGGTCGGCAGCCTGGGCTTCATGGCCACCGGCGGTGGCCCGCTGGAATTCCTCACCGGGCGCAAGTTCAACTACAACGTCGGCCCTGCCATCAGCCTGCCGATCTTCGACGGTGGCCGTTTGCGCTCGCAGCTGGGCGTGGCCTCCGCCAGCTATGACGTGGCCGTGGCGCGCTACAACCAGACTGTGGTCGGTGCGCTGAAAAACATCTCCGACCAGTTGATCCGCCGTGAGTCGATGAAAGAACAGTCGCACTTCGCCGCCGAGTCGGTTGCTGCCGCGCAGAAAACCTACGACATCGCCATGGTCGCGTTCCAGCGCGGCCTTACCGACTACCTGAGCGTACTCAACGCGCAGACCTTGCTGTTCCGCCAGCAGCAGGTGCAGCAGCAGGTGCAGGCCGCCCGCCTGGTCGCCCATGCCGAGCTGGTCACCGCCCTGGGTGGTGGCCTGCAGGCCGGTCAGGATGCGCCGAAAGAGGAACGTCAGGCAGCACCTAAGACCCCGGCCACCCTGGCCATTTTCGACAAGAAGCCGGATAACGCCGAATGAGCACTTCCAGTTTGCCCGCGCGCTGGCTGCAAAGCCTGGAATGGCGCCGGGGCTTCTTTGCCTGGGCGCGCACCGACGGCGTGACCTGGGTGTACATCTTCAAGGTGCTGGCCGCTGCGTTCATCACCTTGTGGTTGGCCATGCGCCTGGAGCTGCCGCAACCGCGTACAGCGATGATCACTGTTTTCATCGTCATGCAGCCGCAAAGCGGGCATGTGTTCGCGAAAAGCTTCTACCGGGTGCTAGGCACCCTGGCCGGCTCGGCGATGATGGTGGCGCTGATTGCCATCTTTCCGCAGAACACCGAGCTGTTTCTGCCCAGCCTGGCGCTGTGGGTGGGCCTGTGCTCGGCTGGTGCCATGCGCTACCGCACCTTCCGCGCCTATGGTTTCGTGCTGGCCGGCTACACCGCAGCGATGATCGGCCTGCCGGTGCTGCAACACCCCGACCAGGCGTTCATGGCAGCGGTATGGCGGGCGCTGGAAATCGCCCTGGGGATTCTGGTGTCGACCTTCGTCAGTGCCGCGATCCTGCCGCAGTCGGCCAGTGCCGCAATGCGCAACGCCCTCTACCAGCGCTTTGGCGTGTTTGCCGGGGTGGTGGTGGAGGCCCTGCGTGGTGACAGTCAAAAGGACCGCTTCGAGAGCAGCAACGTGCGGTTCGTGGCAGAGGCCGTGGGCCTCGAGAGCCTGCGCAACGTCACCGCTTTCGAAGACCCGCACATGCGCCGTCGCAGTGGCCGGCTGGTGCGCATGAACAGCGAGTTCATGGCCATCACCACCCGCTTCAATGCCTTGCACCGTTTGCTGGAGCGCCTGCGTGCCCGTGGCCCGCTGCAGATCGTCAGTGCCATCGAACCGGGCCTGAACACCTTGGTGGAGTTGCTGCAGCCCTATGTGGGCCGGGCGTTGACGGACGCCGATGCGCTGCGCCTGACCCTGGAGCTGGCCGCCTACAAGGAAGGCCTGCAGGCCCAGGTGCGAGGGCTGCGGGCTGAGTACCTGGCAACTGACCCCAGCGAATCCGACCTGCTCGATTTTCACACCGCGTTCGAGCTGCTGTACCGCTTCGTCGACGAGATGTTGAGCTACGCCGAAACCCATGCCTCGCTGGCCGCGCACAAGCACGAACGCGAGCAGTGGGACGAGCCCTACGTGGCGCAGACCAGCTGGCTGGTATCGCTGGCGGCCGGTGTGCGCGCCTCGGCAGTGCTGTTGCTGCTGGGCAGTTACTGGCTGCTCAGCGATTGGCCCAGTGGCGCCATGATGACCCTGATCGCCACGGTCACCGTATGCCTTTCGGCGGCGTCACCCAACCCCAAGCGCATGTCGTTCCAGATGGCTTGCGGCACGGCCATCGGCGCTTTTGTCGGCTTCTTCGAAACCTTCTTCGTGTTCCCCTGGATCGACGGTTTCCCGCTGCTGTGCATGGTGCTGGCGCCTGTGTTCGTGCTGGGCGCGTTTCTTTCGTCGCGCCCTGCCTACGCCGGTTATGGCATCGGCCTGCTGGTGTTCTTCGCGATTGGTTCGGTGCCGAACAACCTCACCGTTTATGACCCGTACACCTTCATCAACGACTACATCGGCATGGTGATCGGCATGTTCGTCTGTGCCGCCGCCGGCGCGATCATTCTGCCGCCCAACAGCCGCTGGCTGTGGAGCCGCCTGGAGCAGGCGTTGCGCGAGCAGGTGCTGTTCGCCATCAGCGGCCGCCTGCGCGGGCTGGGCTCGGCCTTCGAAAGCCGCACCCGCGACCTGCTGCACCAGGCCTATGGCCTGGCGGCCGGCAAGCCGCAGGTGCAGAGCCAGCTGATGGGGTGGATGTTCACCGTGCTGGAGATCGGCCACGCCGTCATCGAGCTGCGCAAGGAGCAAGCCCGCGCCCCGGTGCACCCGGCCTATGCCGAGTCGCAGCCGTGGCGCCAGGCAATCCGTGTCATGGGCCGTGCACTGACCCGGCTGTTCCTGCAGCCCAGCGCCAGCAACCACGAACGCGCACTGGTGGCAGTGGACCACGCCATTGCCCGCGTGCAGGCCACCGACGAGCCATTCGCCCGGCACTTCGACACCTCGGTGCTGCGCCGCGTGCAAAGCTACCTGCACTTCATCCGTACTTCCCTGCTGGACCCACAGTCGCCACTGGCACCGGCGAAAGGACTGCACCATGCCCCGTGAGATCGCCTTTCATGGCGTGTACATGCCCACCATGACCTTGATGTTCCTGTTTGCCCTGGGCCTGGCCTGGGGCCTGGACCGGTTCATTGCCAGCCATGATGGCTACCGCTTCTTCTGGCACCCGGCGCTGCTGCGCCTGAGCCTGTTCGTCTGCTTGTTCGGCGCCATGGCGCTGACTGTCTACTGGTGAGAATCCTTCGATGAAAAAGTTCTTCAGCCTGATCGCCACCCTGCTGGTGCTGGTCGCTGCCGTGGCCATCGGTCGCCAGTTGTGGCTGCACTACATGACCACGCCCTGGACCCGTGATGGCCGTGTGCGTGCCGACATCATCAACGTCGCTGCCGACGTGCCCGGCTACGTGGTGGATGTACCGGTCAAGGACAACCAGCGGGTGAAGAAGGGCGACCTGCTGATCCAGATCGACCCTGAGCACTACCAGTTGGCAGTCGACCAGGCCAAGGCACTGGTCGCCTCGCGCAAGGCCACCTGGGAAATGCGCAAGGTCAATGCCAAGCGCCGTGCCGACATGGACAACCTGGTGATCTCCAAGGAAAACCGCGACGACGCCAGCAACATCGCCAATTCCGCCCAAGCCGATTATCAACAAGCCCTGGCCGAGTTGGCCGCAGCCGAGCTGAACCTCAAGCGCACGCATATCGTGGCGACGGTTGACGGCTATGTGACCAACCTGAATATCCACAAGGGCGACTACGCGCGCACGGGTGAAGCGGTGATGGCGGTGGTCGACGAGCACTCGTTCTGGGTTTACGGGTTCTTCGAGGAGACCAAGCTGCCGCATGTGAAGGTGGGTGATCAGGCCGAATTGCAGATGATGAGCGGCGAGCGCCTCAAGGGGCATGTGGAGAGCATCGCCCGCGGCATCTACGACCGTGACAACCCACAGAGCCGCGAGCTGATCGCCGACGTGAACCCGACCTTCAACTGGGTGCGGCTGGCACAGCGGGTGCCGGTGCGCATTCACATCGATGAAGTGCCGGAAGGTTTTTTGCTGGCGGCGGGGACGACCTGTACGGTGGTGGTGAAGCCGAGTTCGCCTTGAGAGGCAGGTCGCCAGACTGGTCGAGCGCCGCTCGCGTGGTGCTCGATCTTACAGGCCTCACATCGCTCCAATCATGCACTCGCCGCCCCCACCAACACCGGCACTTCGACCCGATCAATCACCTTCGCGCTGATCGACGGGTCGAGCAACCGCCCCAGCCGCGACAGGTGGCGGTGGCCCATGATGATCAGTTCGCAACGCAGCTCCTGTGCCTTGGCGACAATCGCTTCAACCGGCAGCCCGGCCACCATCCAGCCGTGGCTGGCGAAGCCGGCTTGCTGCAGTTCGCGCACGGCCTCGGTTACGGCGTGGTCGGCATGCTGCTGTTCCTCGCAGGCGGCGGGGTATTCTTCCCGTTCCTCGGCGGTGTAGGGCGCGGGTTGCTCGTGCACCGCGAAGGTTGAATCGATGGCCAGCAGCACGTGCAGTTCGTGCTCGCCCGGGCGGCAGTAGCGGCGGGCGAGGGCAAGCAGGGCGGCAGATGCGGGGGAGGCGTCGATGGCGATCAGGACGGGGCTGGGCATGCGGAATCCTTGATGTATTTGGGGGGGGGCTGAGGCGGCCTTTTCTTAGATCAACGTAGGAGCGGGTTTACCCGCGAAAGGGCCGAACCTGCCATGCATCATTCTTCACCCAATCCTTTCCCTGAATAAATGGCCCACCACGCACAAGCGCATTGCGTCCGGTGCAATCCATCAACCTGCTACCATCGCATTCCCCACAGCTGTAACGGAAAACGGCCATGCAACTTCCGGACATGAACCTGCTCGTCGCCCTCGATGCCTTGCTCGATGAGGGCAGCGTGGTTGGCGCGGCGCAACGCATGAACCTGAGCCCGGCAGCCATGAGCCGGACCCTGGGGCGTATCCGCGAAGCACTGGGCGACCCGATTCTGGTGCGCGCCGGCCGTGGCCTGGTGCCGACGCCGCGTGCGCTGGCCCTGCGCGAGCAGGTGCATGGCCTGGTGGAGCAGGCCGGGCAGGTATTTCGCAGTCGCGACGATGTCGACCTGGTGAACCTGGACCGTGCCTTCAACATCCGCACCAATGACCTGTTCATCGCCCTGTATGGCGCCCAGTTGTTGCGCATGATGCTTGCCCAGGCACCGCATACGGTGCTGCGTTTCGTGCCGGAGGGCAGCGGCGACGATGATGCGGTGCTGCGCAATGGGCAAATCGACTTGATCATCAGTTCAGCCATTGAACTGGGCCCCGAAATCAAGGTTCAGAGCCTGTTCAACACCTACTTCGTGGGCTTGGCGCGTGAAGGGCACCCGGTTTTCGATGACGAGATCACCCCTGAGCGCTTCGCCGCCTACCCGCACATCAGCGTGTCACGCCGTGGCCGTGCCAATGGGCCTATCGACGTGGCGCTGGCCAATTACAAGGTGGAGCGCCGGGTAGCGCTGATCACGACGAGTTTTCACTCCGCGATGTTTTCGCTGCCGGACTCGGACCTGATCTTGCCGATACCCGCCAATATCCTGAACAGTGTGAACCGGCTGAAACTGCCATTGCGGTCCTTCGAGATCCCCGTGCCACTGGAAAAGGTCAACGTCATGCAGGCATGGCACCCGCGGTTCGATAACGACCCGGCCCATCGCTGGCTGCGGCAGACGTTGAAGGCGTGCGGCAGGATGGACCCTTGAGGCGTGTGGCACATCCGCTGCCCGATTGCGTTTGACGCAATATAAAACTGCCAACAAGTTAGTTTTCGTAAGCATTCGACCTTTTTAGACTTGCTCCAGTCGCAAATTTTGTTGCCGGAGATGTCTGCCCATGAGTTCCCTGTCCGTCCCGTCTGCCGCCATGGCCGCCGCCCCTGCGCCGGCTGCGCCCGCGCAGGCTGCGTTCGGCCTGCAGGTAGTGGTCGGGTTGTTCGGTGTGTTGCTGGCTGTGCTGTGCGCCGGCCTCAACGAGTCGGTGACCAAGATTTCCCTGGCCGATATCCGCGGCGCCATGGGCATCGGTGCCGATGAAGGTGCCTGGTTACTGGCGGTATACAGCGCCGCTTCGGTCTCGGCCATGGCCTTTGCGCCGTGGCTGGCCACGACCTTCTCGCTGCGGCGCTTCACCATGTGCGCAATTGGTCTGTTCGCCGTGCTTGGCCTGCTGCAGCCGTTCGCCCCCAACCTGCACAGTTTGATGTTACTGCGCGTACTGCAGGGCTTTGCCGCTGGCGCCTTGCCGCCGATGTTGATGAGCGTGGCCCTGCGCTTTCTGCCGCCAGGTATCAAGGTCTATGGCCTGGCCTGCTACGCCCTGACCGCCACCTTTGGCCCCAACCTCGGCACGCCGCTGGCGGGGCTGTGGACCGAATACGTCGGCTGGCAATGGGCGTTCTGGCAGATCATCCTGCCCTCGCTGCTGGCCATGGTCTGCGTAGGCTGGGGTCTGCCGCAGGACCCGCTGCGCCTGGAGCGTTTCAAACAGTTCGACTGGCGCGGCGTACTGCTTGGCCTGCCCGCCATCAGTTGCATTGTGCTGGGCCTGTCGCTGGGCGACCGCTGGGGTTGGTTCGACTCGCCGCTGATCTGCTGGCTGCTGGGCGGTGGCCTGCTGTTGCTGGTGTTGTTCATGTACAACGAGTGGTCCGAGCCGTTGCCGTTTTTCCAGTTGCGCTTGTTGCAGCGGCGCAACTTGAGTTTCGCCTTGGTGACCCTGGCCGGTGTGCTGGTCGTGCTTTCGGGTGTGGGCAGCATCCCGTCGGCCTACCTTGCGCAGATCCAGGGCTACCGCCCGGCGCAGACCAGCCCGTTGATGATGCTGGTGGCCATGCCGCAACTGATCGCCCTGCCACTGACGGCGGCACTGTGCAACATCCGCGCAGTGGACTGCCGCTGGGTGCTGGGCATTGGCCTGGCGATGCTGGCGGTGTCCTGTGTTGGCAGCAGCCTGCTGACCAGCGAGTGGATCCGTGGCGACTTCTACCCGTTCTACCTGCTGCAGGTGTTCGGCCAGCCGATGGCAGTGCTGCCGCTGCTGATGCTGTCTACCAATGGCATGACCCCGCAGGAGGGCCCGTTCGCCTCCAGCTGGTTCAACACCGTCAAGGGCCTGGCCGCCGTCATCGCCGGTGGCCTGCTGGATGTTCTTGGCACCCTGCGCCGGCATTTCCATTCCAATCACCTGGTGGACAGCCTGGGCAACGCCCCGCTGGTCGACGGCAACGCCGGTGGCCTGGCCAAGCGCATTCACGACCAGGCTCAGGTATTGACCTCGGCTGACCTCTACCTGGTGTTGGCCTGTATCGCCGTGGCCCTGATCTGCCTGATTCCTTTCGTGCCTACCCGGGTCTATGCGCCGCGTGCGGTGGCTTGAACCCTGGATGATTTCGAGAACCATTGAAATGACCAACAACCGCAAAACCCTTTTCATCGGCTCGGTGCTGGCCGTGGCCGTCCTGGCTGGCATCGTCGGCCCCTGGATGTTTGGCAGTGATCACCGCCAGAGCACCAATGACGCCTATGTGAGCGCCGACTACACCGTGGTCGCGCCCAAAGTCGCCGGTTTCATCAAGCAAGTGCTGGTGGAAGACAATCAGCAGGTCACGGCTGGCCAGTTGCTGGCGACCATCGATGCGCGTGACTACCAGGCTGCGCTGGATGCTGCGCAGGCGCAGTTGCTGGTAGCCCAGGCACAAAGCGCCGATGCCCGCGCCACGCTTGAACGCCAGGACGCGCTGATTGCCCAGGCCGAAGCGGCAGTGAAGGCGGCCCAGGCTGAGGTGGCGTTCGCCGACCATGAAGTCAACCGCTACAGCCGCCTTGCCGAGCAGGGCGCGGGTACCGTGCAGAACGCCCAGCAGGCGCGCAGCGCGGTCGACCAAGCCCGTGCTCGCCTGGCCAACGCTCAAGCTGCGCGGGTGGCGGCGCGCAAGCAGGTGGACATCCTCAAAGCTCAAGTGGCCAGCGCCGATGGCCAGCTCAAGCGTGCCGAAGCAGGCCTGGAAAAGGCCCAGCTCGATCTGTCCTACACCCGCATCACAGCACCGGTGGACGGTATGGTCGGCGAACGCGCCCTGCGGGTGGGGGCCTACGTCAACCCGGGCGCTCGCCTGCTGTCGGTGGTGCCGTTGCAGCAGGCCTATGTGGTCGGCAACTTCCAGGAAACCCAGCTGACCCACGTACAGCCGGGCCAGCCGGTGCGCATCAGCGTCGACACCTTCTCCGGCGAAACCCTGCAAGGCCATGTGCAAAGCATTGCCCCGGCTACCGGCGTAACCTTCGCCGCAGTCAAGCCAGACAACGCCACCGGCAACTTCACCAAGGTGGTGCAACGCATTCCGGTCAAGATCGTTCTCGATGATGGCCAGCCACTGCTCACCCGCCTGCGGGTGGGCATGTCGGTCGAAGCCACCATCGACACGCGTGGCGACAAGCTGGACGGCAAAGAGGTAAGCGCGCGATGAAACCGGGATTACGCTTGAGCCCCTTGCTGCTGGCTGTGCTGTTGACCGGTTGCACCCTGGGCCCGGATTTCCAGCGCCCAGATAGCCAGGCCCCGCAGCAGTGGGCGCCGCTGCAAGGCGAGGCAGCGGCCAGCCAGCCCCAGGCCGAACCGCTTGAGCTGCGCTGGTGGGAAACGTTCCACGATGCCCGCCTGAGCGCTTTGATCCAGCGCGTTGCCGAACGCAACCTCGACCTGCAGATGGCCAGCGCGCGGCTGCTGCAAAGCCGTGCCCTGCGCAGTACCTTGGCTGCTGACGAAGTACCGTCGGTGGACATGAACGCCGGTTACAGCCGCGCTCGTAACAGCGCCGATGGCTTGAGCGATCCGTCCGGCAAGGCCGGGAAAGAAGCCTTCAACCTCTGGCAGGGCGACCTGGTGGCCGGTTGGGAACTGGACCTGTGGGGCCGTGTACGGCGTCAGGTCGAGGCTGCTGATGCCACGGTCGAAGTGGCCGAGAATGACCGACGCGGTGTGCTGCTGGCACTGCTTTCGGAAACCGCCGGCAACTACATACAGCTGCGTGCCGTGCAGCACACCCTCGATGTGACGCAGGATAACCTCAGGGTCGCCCGGCACAGCCTGAAGTTGTCCCAGGACCGCCAGGCCGAAGGCGTTGCCACGCGCCTGGATGTGGCCCAGGCCAGCGCCCAGGTCGCGTCTATCGAAGCGCGCCTGCCGAGCCTGGAAGCGCGGCGTGATGACTTGATCAATGCCCTCAGCCTGCTCGCTGCCGAGCCGCCGCGCAGCCTCCAGGCCGAATTGCTGCAAAGCGGCGAGCTGCCCGCGCCGCAGCAGAAGTTTGCCATCGGCTTGCCGTCCGAACTGGCCGAGCGCCGCCCGGACATCCGCCAGGCCGAGGCCCGCCTGCATGCCGCCACTGCCAGCATTGGCGTGGCCAAGGCGGATTTCTACCCGAGCATTCGCCTGTCGGGCAGTGTCGGCTTCCAGGCCCTGCAGCTGTCGGATTTCGGTGGCTGGGATTCGCGCCGGTTCGCCTTCGGTCCGCAGATGTCGCTGCCGATTTTCGAAGGCGGCCGGCTCAAGGGCACCCTGGAACTGCGCGAGGCGCAACAGCAGGAAGCCGCGCTGAACTATCGCAAGGTGGTGCTGGGGGCCTGGCATGAAATTGACGATGTGCTACGCCTGTACAACGCCAGTCAGTTGCGCCGTGATCACCTTGCCGAGGCCGTGCGGCAAAACCGTATCGCCCTGGAAACCGCCCAGCGCCAGTACGTGGAAGGGGCGGTGGACTTTCTCAATGTGCTGACGGTGCAAGGCGCGCTGCTGGCCAGCGAGGAGCAATGGATCGACAGCTCGGCCGCGGTGTCGCAGGCGCTGGTGGGGCTGTACAAGGCGCTGGGTGGAGGCTGGCAGGCGTTTGATGAGCAGCCGCAGAATGCTCACGGTTAGGGAGGACGCGCAGCATCTGGAGGGCGGGGTACTGCGGTCCATGGCCTGATGCTTTACAGCCTGTACTGGCCTCTTCGCGGGTGAACCCGCTCCTACACGACGGCCTGCGCCCAACCACCGATGTGTGTCCACCACCAAATCTGTGTAGGAGCGGGTTTACCCGCAG
>NZ_JAUHUI010000064.1:0-18348 GCF_030418155.1 Pseudomonas sp. 2,4-D | reverse complement strand
CCCCGCCGCTCACCGTTGCCGCCACCACCGTATTCGGGGGTAAACCCGCTCCTACACACATGCACAGGCCGTCGTAGGAGCGGGTTTACCCGCGAAGAGGCCGGCACAGAACGAAATTTATCCTACTGTTCGCGACGAACTTTCCTACCTGATTATCAGGTCAAGTCCTACAGCTCCGCTGCCGATGGGCAGAGATGTGATGCCAGCCATGCGCCTGCATCCTTTCTCTCACTCGCTCGGAGATTCCCCATGCTTGGCTCCCTCAACCGCAAGCTCGGCAACATCAGTGTCGCCGCCAAGCTGGCCCTCGGCTTCGCCGTGGTCCTGCTCCTCACCCTGGCCACCACCATCAGCGGCTGGCGTGCCTTGGATGGTGCCATCGTGCGCTCACAGCAACTCAGCGAAATAGGCCTGATCAACGACCTGACAAAAGACCTGCGCGCGGAACGCATCACCTACCGTGTGCTCAACGACGATGCCAGCAGAGCACGCATCAGCAACATCCTCGACCAGCTCAACAGCATGCTGACCACCCTGCAGCAACGCAGCAACGTCGATGAGTCACGGCAGTTGCTGACAGAAAAAATGGCATTGTTGCAGAGCCTGCGCGACACCTTCAGCGAACTGCAGCGCAGCGTCGCCAGCCGTGTAGCCCTGCGCGAAGCCCTTCAGGCGCAGGAGCATGCACTCAGCGAGGCGATTGACCAACTGCAGACCCAGGCCTTGCTGAAAATGCCTGACGACAGTCAGCAAAGTGGTGTGCTGGGCCTGATGGATACCCTCAGCCGGCATGTCGAGGGTGCCAACCAGCAAAGCCTGGTTCCAGCCTACACCTTCGTCCCGGTCGAGGATTTTGCCAAAGTCGGTGAGAACGCCCTGGATGCCGCCGACAATAGCCTTGCGCAACTGCTTGAAGGCCTTGCGCCGCTGGGCTTGCCACGCGCCATCAGTGAGCAACCCGGTGTCGAGCTGAGCAAGTACCGCACCAGCCTGGATCAGTACCGCCGCGCCGCCGTACGTGTCGAGCAGTTGCAGAACAACATGGAAAACATGGGCAATGAGCTACGAACAGTGAGCCTCGAACTGGGTAAACGCAAGGTCGAACAACGCGACAGTGAGGCCCTGGCCGCCCGGTCGCTGCTGACCAGTGTGGCGCTACTGGCAATGGTGGTAGGGGCTCTGGCGGCTTGGCTGATCACTTTGCAGATCACCCAGCCGTTGCGCCAGACGCTGGCTGTGGCCGCGCGCATCGCCAAGGGGGATCTGAGCCAGGTCGACACCGTGCAACGTCGCGACGAGATGGGCCAGCTGCAAACCAGCATGCGCGAGATGACCTTGAGCCTGCGCGAGCTGATCGGTGGCATTGATCAGGGTGTCGGCCAGCTGTCACAGGCCGCCACGCAGTTGGCGGCCAGTAGCGAAGACACCAAGCTGCGCATCAATCAGCAGCGCGAGGAAACCGACCAGGTGGCCACTGCCATGAACCAGATGAGCGCCACTGTGCAGGAAGTGGCACAGAACGCCGAGCAAGCCTCGCTGGCCGCCACCAATGCAGACCAGCAGGCTCAGGTGGGTGACCAGGTAGTAGCCGAAGCCATCGGCCGTATCGAACAACTGGCCGGGCAGATGGACCATTGCCTGGCGGCCATGCAGCACCTGGCAGGCGAGAGCCAAAGGATTGGCAGCATTCTCGATGTGATCAAGTCGGTGTCCGAACAGACCAACCTGCTGGCGCTGAACGCAGCGATCGAAGCGGCGCGGGCCGGTGAAGCCGGCCGCGGCTTTGCCGTAGTGGCCGATGAGGTGCGTGGTCTGGCACAGCGCACGTCGACGGCGACCGAAGAGATCGGCCAACTGATAGACAGTCTGCACAACGGTACCGACGAAGTGACCCGCTTGCTGGACAGCAGCAAGAGCCTGACCGAACAGAGCGTGGAGCTGAGTCGCAGGGCCGGGCACGCACTGAGCCAGATCACCGACACGGTGTCGAGCATCCAGGGCATGAACCAGCAGATTGCCACGGCCAGCGAAGAGCAGAGCGTGGTAGCCGAGCAAATCAACCGAAGTGTGATCAATGTGCGGGATGTTTCAGATCAGACCAGTGCGGCCAGTGAGCAGACGGCAGCCTCAAGTGGAGAGCTGGAGCAGCTGGGGCAGCAATTGCGGGGGATGGTGGGGCGGTTCAGCATCTGACATCGAGTCGCCCTCTTCGCGTGCAAGCCCGCTCCCACAGGTACATCACCCCCTTCAAGGCAGTGGTGGACATGCAGGAGCGGGCTTGCCCGCGAAGAAGCCGGCGCGGTTACAGCACCTGGCGCAGGAATGCCTGCGCACGTGGGTCTTTCGGCGCAGCAAAGAACGCGGCCGGGGCCGAATCTTCCAGCAGTTTGCCGTGGTCGAAGAACAGCACGCGGTCGGCCACTTCGCGGGCAAAGCCCATTTCGTGGGTGACGCAAACCATGGTCATGCCTTCCTGGGCCAGGGTCTTCATCACGTCCAGCACCTCACCGACCATTTCCGGGTCAAGCGCCGAGGTCGGCTCGTCGAACAGCATCACTTTCGGGTCCATCGCCAGGGCCCGGGCAATCGCCACCCGCTGTTGCTGGCCGCCAGACAAGCGCGACGGGTACTCGTTGGCCTTCTGCGAAATACCCACCTTCTCCAGCAACGCCCGGGCCTTGGCTTCACGCTCGGCCTTGTTGCGCTTGCGCACCACCTTCTGCGCCAGGCACAGGTTTTCCAGCACGGTCATGTGCGGGAACAGGTTAAAGTGCTGGAACACCATGCCGACTTCGCGGCGGTAGGCATTGATGTCGGTCTTGGGGTCGGCCAGTTGCAGGCCATCGATGGCCACATGGCCTTGGTCGAAATGCTCCAGGCCGTTGAGGCAGCGCAGGAACGTCGATTTGCCCGACCCCGACGGGCCGAGCACGACCACCACTTCGCCCTTGGCGACCTGAGTGGTGACGTTATCCACAGCCCTTACCACCTGGCCACGGGTGTCGAAGACTTTCAGCAGGTCACGGACTTCAATCACTTTGCGCAAGCCTCCGCTCGAGCCGGCTGGCAATGTGCGACAGCGGCAGGTTGATCAGCAGGTACAGGCCTGCCACGCAGAACCAGATCTCGAAGGTAGAGAACGAGGTGGTGATAGCCTCACGGCCACTCTTGGTCAGCTCGGTGATGGCGATCACCGACACCAGCGAGGTGTCCTTGACCAGGCTGATGAACTGGCCAGCCAGGGGCGGAAGCACGCGCTTGAACGCCTGCGGCAAGATCACATGGCGCATCGACTGGCCTGCGTTCAGGCCCAGCGACCGAGCAGCCTCGTTCTGGCCCTTGGCAATCGACTGCACGCCAGCACGGACGATTTCGGCCACGTAAGCACCGGTGAACAATGCCAGGGCCGCTACCCCGGCAAACTCGCGGGACAGGTTGAGCACGGTGCCGATGAAGAAGTAGAAGATGAAGATCTGCACCAGCAGCGGCGTGCCGCGCACCAGCTCGACATACACGGTCGACAGGTCGCGCAGGGTCGGGTTGTTCGACAACCGGCACAATCCGGCGAACAGGCCGATCACCAGGCCCAGCGCCCCGGACACCACCGAGATCCACAAGGTGGTCCACAGGCCCCATGCCAGCGGGCCAGCGGCCCAATGGCGGGTTACCCCAATCTGGTCGCCTTCGGCAACATCGTCGCCGCGGCTCAGTTGCAGGCTGTCCTTGGCCACATCGAGCACTTGCTCGGCACCATTTTCGTCCTTCAGCGTGACGCGGGCGTTGTCACCGGAGATGACGATTTCCTGCACAGTGCCGTAGCCGGCAGCGCGTTGTGTTTCCTCGGCCTTGTAGGCGAAGTACTGCGGTACGCGGTTCCAGCGCCACTCGTAGGAAATCATCGAGGTGGCCATGTAAAGGCTGAGCGCCAGGCCTACCAGGACCAGGGCGGTCAACCCATGCCAAGGCCACTGGGCTTTCTTGTGTTTGATCACGTGGGGTACTTCCGTAAATGCGAACGCGCAGGGTTTGCCTGCGCGTCGGGGTCATAAAGCCGGGCTTGTGGCCTGAGCCTTATTCCATTTCCTTCAGCCAGTCCTTGTTCTTGAACCACTTGTCGTGAATACGATCGTAGGTCCCGTCGTGCTTGATCTGGTGCAGGAAGTTGTTGATGAAGTTGATGCTGTCGTAGTCGCCTTTCTTCAGGCCGAAGGCCAGCGGCTCGTAGGTGAAGGGCTCGTCGAGGAACAGCAGCTTGCCGGCGCCGGCCTTATCCACCGCCACCACGTTGTACGGCGCGTCATAGACAAAGGCGTCGGCCTTGCCGTTGACCACGTCCATGACGGCTTCCTGCTCGTTGTCGTAACCGTGGTACTTGGCTTTGCTGATCAGCTTTTTGGACACCATTTCGCCGGTGGTGCCAAGCTTGGAGGTCAGGCGGTACTTCTCGTTGTTCAGGTCCTTGTACGACTTGATCTCGCCAGCCAGCTCCTTGCGGATCAGCAGGGTCTGGCCAACCACGATGAAGGGTTCGCTGAAGTTCAGACGCAGGTTGCGCTCCTGGGTCAGGGTCATGCCGCTGCCGATCATGTCGAACTTGTCGGTCAGCAGGGCCGGGATGATGCCGTCATAGGCGGTGGACACGGCCTCGAACTTCACGCCCATGGACTTGGCCATGGCCTTGAGGATATCGACTTCGAAGCCGATGATCTCGCCACGCTTGTTGGTCATCTGGAACGGCATGTAAGTCGGGTCCATGCCCACCCGCAGGGTGCCGCGCTTGACCGCGTCATCGATGGCGCCCGCCTGTGCCGCGGTCACGGCGACCAGGGCGGTCACACCGACCAGCAGTCGCGAAAGGTATTTCTTGATCATCACCAAGTCCCCTAGCAAGAAAAGTAGCGAATCTTATTGTGTTGGCACGGCCGTACTGGCCGAAGCGTCGTATCGGAGAGGGATGCTAACGCATGGCGGCCCGTGGACCTAGAGCTGCGGGGGGACTTTGTTGGCCAAAATGAGGGGGCCAGGCCAAAAAGCTTCGCGGGTGAACCCGCTCCTACAAGGGAATGTGTATCCCTGGCAGGAGCGGGTTCACCCGCGAAGAGGCCCGATCAGGCCCCCGTAGGAGCGGGTTCATCGGGGCGCCGAACCGCCGCGAACAGGCCCGATCAGGCGCCGACGAGTGCCGGTTGGCCTGCGTTTTCCGGGTGCAACGGCAACAGCGGCGAATGCGGGTCATTGTTGATCGACGCACGCCACACATCGATCCAGGCCGCATTGTGCTCGGCCCACACCTGCTCGTGCAGGCGGCTCAGTGCCACCGGGTCGCTGAGCAGGGCCAGGCGAGTATTGAGGTCCAGGCCTTTTGGCCCGACTTCAATCGCCTTGGCAACGCGCTCGGCACGCAACGCTTCGATCGGTGCCGCCTGGCCATGACGGGCAGTGGCCATGGCACAGGCCAGGGCATTCTGCCGCGGGTCGACCACGGCCCGCACGAAGCCATCATGCAGGGCATGCCAGCGGTTTTCGTGGGTGTACTGGTCGGTAGCCAGCAGCTCTTGTGGGGTGGCGTATTCCTCTGGGATGAGGAACAGCTTCTCGTCCTTGGCCGCCAGGCCCAGGCGGGTGCGGCTGGAAATCACCGATACCGGGATCGACAGCACCAGCGAACCGACGATAGGCGCCAGCCACCACAGGAAGCTCGGGTTCAACCACGCCACCAGTGCGGCCCAGGCAATGCCCAGCAGCGTCTGCGGGCCATGCCGGCGCACCGCTTCGCCCCACGGCGTGGAGTCGTCGTCACGCTGCGGCGAGTTCCAGGTCGCAGCCCAGCCGAGGAATGCGGCCAGCACGAAGCGGGTGTGGAAGATCATGCGTACCGGTGCCAGCAACATGGAGAACAGCATCTCCATCAGCATCGACAAGGTAACCTTGACTCGCCCACCGAACTCGACGGCGCCCTTGGCCCAGATCAGGATGACGCTGAGCAGCTTGGGCAGGAACAGCAGCACAATGGTGGTGGAGAACAGCGCCACAGCCTTCTCCGGGTGCCACTGCGGCCACAGCGGGTAAAGCTGGTACGGCTCGATGAAATACTGCGGCTCCATCAGCGTGTTGGTCGCCAGCAGCGCGGTCGACAGCACCAGGAACAGGAACCACAGCGGCGCCGACAGGTAAGACATCACCCCGGTGAGGAACACCGCACGGTGAACCGGGTGCATGCCCTTGACCAGGAACAGGCGGAAGTTCATCAGGTTGCCGTGGCACCAGCGGCGGTCGCGCTTGAGCTCGTCGAGCAGGTTTGGCGGCAGTTCCTCATAGCTGCCCGGCAAGTCGTAGGCAATCCATACACCCCAGCCGGCACGGCGCATCAGCGCGGCCTCGACGAAGTCGTGGGAAAGGATGGCACCGGCGAACGCGCCTTTGCCTGGCAACGGTGCCAGGGCGCAGTGCTCGATGAACGGCTTCATGCGGATGATCGCGTTGTGGCCCCAGTAGTGCGACTCACCCAACTGCCAGAAGTGCAGACCGGCAGTGAACAGTGGGCCGTACACGCGGGTAGCGAACTGCTGCATGCGTGCATACAAGGTGTCCATGCCCGAGGCTTTCGGCCCGGTCTGGATGATGCCGGCGTCCGGGTTGGCCTCCATCAGGCGTACCAGGCTGCTCAGGCACTCGCCGCTCATGACGCTGTCGGCGTCGAGCACAACCATGTACTTGTACTCGCCACCCCAGCGACGGCAGAAGTCGTCGAGGTTGCCGCTCTTGCGCTTCACACGGCGCCGACGGCGGCGGTAGAAGATGCGGCCAAAGCCTTTGGTTTCGCGGCACACATCCAGCCAGGCCTGTTGCTCGGCCACGGCAATGTCGGTGTCGTTGGTGTCGCTGAGCACAAAGAAGTCGAACCGGTCGAGGTTGCCGCTGGCGGCCACCGACTCGAACGTTGCGCGCAGGCCGGCGAACACCCGCGGCACGTCTTCGTTGCAGATCGGCATCACCAGCGCGGTACGCGCCTCGGGCGCGATCGGCTCGTTGCCTGCGCTGCTACCGGAAATCTTGTATTTGTCGCGCCCGGTGAGCAGCTCGAGGAAGCCCATCAGCGCGGTCCAGAAGCCCGCCGACACCCAGCAGAACAGGATGCCGAAAAGGATCAGGATGGAAGTTTGCAGGGCGTACGGCCACACCTGCACCACCGTGTCCCACAGCGGCTGGTTGACGATTTCGTCGAAGTCCACGAACGACCAGCCCTGGTACGGCAGGATGCCTTTCATGTACCAGCCAGCGACGATGGTCTGGCCGATCATCAGCGCCAGCAGAATGTAACGGCGGATAGAGCCAACCGTGCGCCAGCGAGCCGGCGGCAGCTCGCGCTTGGGCGGCTGCGGGGCGTTGGGGCGGCCGGTCATGCGTCGCCACATGCGGATCAGCACATTGGTGCGCCATGGCTCGGGCACGACCTTGGTGCGCTTGATCGGCGGAGCGATCTTCAGGCACAGGCGACCGCTGCCGTCGACGCCGAGCATTTCGGCATCTTCCAGCTCGGCGGCGCTGCCCACGGTCAGGCGCGGGCCCACCGAGGCCTGCACGGCCTCGGCAGAGCTGGCGGCCGGGTTGGCCGCCAAGCGTTGGTGTAGCTCACTGAACGAGGTGCAGCTGGCAAGTTCAGCCCGCTGCTCATCGCTCAGGGGTAGGTGGGCCAGGTACTCGCCAAGCGATTCCGGCCTTGCGCTTGAGTTACTCATCGGCAGGCAACTGATAGCTCCAGGTCTCGGTCAGCACCTTCTCGGTGGTGGCCGGGGTCCCGTTGGTGGGTGCCGCATCGGCGGCAGGTTGTTCGGCCTTGGCGGCTTTCTCGGCCTTGGCTTGCTTGGCTGCTGCCTTGTCCTGCCTGGCATCCTTGGCAGGCTTGGCGGCTTCGACCGGCACATCACGCACCAGCGCGGCACGCATTTCGGTCGGTTTGTTGGCTTCCTTGACCTTCAAACGCAGGGTCAGGCGCCAGCCCTTGGTCTCAGGGTTATAGCGCAGGTTGTTCTCGACCACCTCGGCGTTGTCGCCCACGCTGACCTGGCTACGCACGGCGGTATCCTCCGGCAGGGCGGCAAGCGCCGGGCCGGCGAAGTCGACCAGGAAGGCCACGCTGCCGTCTGGTTGGCGGATCAGGTTGGACTGCTTGACGTCGCCAGTGGAACGCAGGGTCTGCTTGACCCAGCCCAGCTCGGGGGCCTGGAACTTCGGCTCGTCGATGGTCCAGTGCAGGCGGTAGGCGTACTCGAACGGCTTGCCTGGCTCAGGCAGCTTTTCAGGGCTCCAGAAGGCCACGATGTTGTCGTTGGTCTCGTCGGCAGTCGGGATTTCGACCAGGTCGACGGTGCCTTTGCCCCAATCACCCTTCGGCTCGATCCAGGCGCTTGGGCGCTTCTGGTAGTTGTCGTCGAGGTCTTCGTAGTCGCTGAAGGCGCGCTGACGCTGCATCAGACCGAAACCACGCGGGTTCTCGACGCTGAAGTTACTCACAGCCAGGTGTTTCGGGTTGTTCAGCGGGCGCCACAGCCACTCGCCATTGCCCGCGTGAATCGACAGGCCTTCGGAGTCATGCAGGGCCGGACGGTAGTTGAGCACCTTGGACGGCTGGTTGGGGCCGAACAGGTACATGCTGGTCAGCGGCGCAATGCCCAGGCGGCTGACGTGGTCACGCAGGAACACGCGGGACTGCACGTCGACCACGGTGTCGTTGCCCGGACGCAGGGTCAGCTTGTAGGCGCCGGTGGAGCGCGGCGAATCCAGCAGGGCGTAGATCACCAGGTGCTTGTCGGCCGGCTTGGGCTTTTCAACCCAGAACTCGGTGAAGCGCGGGAACTCTTCGCCCGATGGCAGTGCGGTGTCGATGGCCAGGCCACGGGCCGACAGGCCGTACACATGGCCCTTGCCGACTACACGGAAATAGCTGGCGCCAAGCAGGGTCATGATCTCGTCCTGCTTGTCGGCCTTGTTGATCGGGTACAGCACGCGGAAACCGGCGTAACCGAGGTTCTTGGTGGTTTCCGGATCGTGTGGCACGTCACCGAACTCGAAACGGCTCGGGTCGTACTTTATTTCCTTGATCTTGGTGGCGGTGACCTCGTTGATTTTCACCGGGGTGTCGAAGTGCATGCCTTGGTGATAGAACGACAGTTTGAACGGGGTCTTGTCCTTGGCCCACTCGGCCTTTTCCTGCAGGAAATGGATTTTCTGGTAGTCCGCAAACTTCATGTCGCGGAACACGGCCGGCAGGTTGCTTTTTGGTGCGTCGTACTTCTGGCCGGCCAGATCCTTTGCCTTGGCTGCAACATCGTCAAGATTGAATGCCCACAGCTGGCCCGCGCTCATCAGGCCGACCAGAGCCACACTGGCCATCAGCGCCTTGCGTAGCCGGACGCCGGGGATTCTTGATGCTTTTTGGGGACTAACAATCACGAGCAACCCTCGCCGAAAACAGATCATGAAACCAACGGCCAGCGACAAATGCCGGGTTGGCGAGCACTGTTCGGACCCCGAGAGGGCGTAATGATTCCCCAAACGGATCCAGACAATGCTCGAGTCAGAGTGAAACGGACCTACGAACGCAGGTCCATGCAGCGCGCGATTATCCAGCAGGTTGCGTGACAACGCATCAGGCTGGAGCAACTATTTATCGTACAAAACCCCTTGTTTTCCTGTGAACAAAGGGTTTTTTGACCTCATATTTGTAACATAAATGTTACGGGGCCATCATTGACCAGGTGCACCTGCATATCCGCACCAAAACGGCCGCTGGCCACGTCGGCGTACTGAGCTTTTGCCTGTTGCAAAAGATAGTCGAACAACTCGGCGCCGAGGGCCGGTGGCGCTGCGGTCGAGAAGCTTGGACGCATGCCATTGCGGGTGTCGGCCGCCAAGGTGAACTGTGACACCAGTAGCAGGCCACCCCCGACATCCTTGAGCGACAGGTTCATCTTGCCCTGCTCGTCACTGAACACCCGGTAATTCAGCAGCTTGTGCAACAGCTTATCGGCCTGTTCACGGGAATCTTCAGGCTCGACCGCGACCAGCACCAGCAACCCTTGGTCGATGGCGCCGACCACCTCCCCCGCCACTTCAACCCGCGCACCGCGCACGCGCTGCAGCAGGCCCCTCATGCTTCTTCCAGAGGCAGGTCGAGCAGGCGCCGGGCCATCTGGTCGGCGGCACGCACCAAGGCATCGGTGATGCCAGGCTCGGAAGCCGCGTGACCGGCGTCACGGATCACTTTCAACTCACTGTTCGGCCAGGCCTGGTGCAACGCCCAGGCGTTGTCCAAGGGGCAGATCACATCGTAGCGACCATGCACGATCACCGCCGGCAGGTGGGCGATTTTGGGCAGATCGCGGATCAGCTGGTCCGGTTCGAGGAAGGCGTTGTTCATGAAGTAGTGGCATTCGATGCGGGCGATCGACAGCGCCCGCTGCGGTTCGGAAAAGCGGTCGACCACCAGCGGGTTGGGGCGCAGGGTGGCGGTACGGCCTTCCCAGGTGGACCACGCCTTGGCGGCGTGCATCTGGGCGATCTGGTCGTTACCGGTCAGGCGTTTGTGGAAGGCCCTGACCAGGTCGCCGCGTTCCTCCGGTGGAATCGGTGCGATGTAGTCCTGCCAGTAGTCGGGGAACAGGCGGCTGGCGCCTTCCTGGTAGAACCACTCGATTTCCTGCGGCCGGCACAGGAAGATGCCGCGCAGGATCAGGCCGTGCACGCGTTCTGGGTGAGCCTGAGCGTAGGCCAGGGCCAGGGTCGAGCCCCAAGAGCCACCAAACAGCACCCACTTGTCTATGCCAAGGTGTTCGCGAATGCGCTCCAGGTCTTCGACCAGGTGCCAGGTGGTGTTGTTCTCCAGGCTCGCATGGGGCGTGGAGCGGCCACAGCCGCGCTGGTCGAAGGTGATGATGCGGTACAGGTTGGGATCAAAGTAGCAGCGGCTCTGGGCGTCGCAGCCAGCACCGGGGCCTCCGTGGATGAACACCACGGGCAGACCTTCCGGCGAGCCGCTTTCGTCGACATAAAGCACATGCGGCGCTTCCACGGCCAGATCGTGCCTGGCGTAGGGTTTGATCTGCGGGTAGAGGGTCTGCATTGCGCACTCCGTGTGAGGATTATTCGGCCGTGGGCCATCATAAACCTGAATTGCGCTTTCAGCACCGTCCTTGCTGACGCGTTCGAACGGCGCGAATTGACCCTTGCGCAGATTTCCGGCAACTGCCTCCCACGGTGCCTGGCGACGCCGATAGCGTCGCCGCCTCCACTCAACGCTTGTAACGCTCGTCGCCCCAGGCCAGCAGCGCTTGCAGTAGCTGCCTCAATACCGCTTGCGTCGGTTGCGCCAAGTCTTCCCGGTAGGCAAATGGCTCGACTTCCTCCATATAGGTGCTTTGCGCCAGCTCAAGTTGCACAGCATGGATATGGTTGGCCGGGTCGCCATAATGCCGGGTGATGTGACCGCCTTTGAACCGACCATTCAGCACGTGGCTGTAACCCTGCACCTTGGCGCACACACCCTGCAGCCGCTCAGCCAGTGCCGGATCGCAACTGGCGCCGTTGAAAGTACCCAGGTTGAAGTCCGGTAACTTGCCGTCGAACAGGTGCGGTATCAGCGAACGGATCGAATGGGCATCCCACAGCAGCGCATAGCCAAACTGCTCACGCAAGCGGTCCAGTTCACGACGAATGGTCGCGTGATAAGGGCGCCAGATCTGCTCCAGATAGCGTCTGCGCTCTTCGCCAGACGGCGCCAGCCCGTCTTTGAAGAGGGGTTCGCCACCGAACAAGGTCGCCGGGTACAAGCCCGTGGTGGCGCCGACGTACAGCGGCTTGTCGTCGTCCGGGCGGTTCAGGTCGATGACGAAGCGTGAGTACTCTGCGGCCACCACGCTGGCACCCAAGTCACGGGCAAAGTCGTACAACTGCGGGATGTGCCAGTCGGTGTCCGGCAAGCATTGCGCCTGGTCGACCAGGCCGTCGCGCACGGCGTCGGTCAGACGCAAGCCAGCGTGCGGCATGCTGATCAGCAGCGGCAGGCGACCTTGGTGAAAACTCAATACCTTGTCCATCGTGCCTCGCTCAATTGGAGATTTCGTGGCCCATGCGCACTACGCGCTTGGGCAGGTCGCCACCCAGCCAGTAGGCCAGGTCGGCGGGGCGTTCGATTTGCCAGGCAACGAAGTCGGCCACCTTGCCCACTTGCAGCGAGCCGTGGCTGTCACCCAGGCCCAGCGCCGTGGCGGCGTGCACCGTAACGCCTGCCAGGGCCTCTTCCGGCGTCATGCGGAAGCAGGTGCAGCCCATGTTCAGCATCAACCGCAGCGACAACCCTGGCGAAGTGCCGGGGTTGAGGTCGCTGGCCAGGGCAATCCTTACCCCGTGGCGGCGCAATGCATCCATTGGCGGCAGCTGGGTTTCACGCAGGAAGTAGAACGCACCCGGTAGCAGCACGGCGACCGTGCCGGCGTTTGCCATGGCCACGGCGTCTTCCTCTGTCATGAACTCCAGGTGGTCAGCCGACAGTGCCTGGTAACGCGCGGCCAGGCTTGAGCCGTGCAATGATGACAGCTGTTCGGCATGCAGCTTGACCGGCAGGCCCAGTTCGCGTGCCTTGATGAACAGTCGCTCGACCTGGGCCGGCGAGAACGCGAGGTGTTCGCAGAAGGCATCCACCGCATCTACCAGGCCTTCGGCGGCCAGGGCCGGCAACATTTCATCGCAGATGTGCGCGATGTAGTCATCGGCCCGACCTGCGTACTCCGGGGGCAAAGCGTGCGCCGCCAGGCACGTGGCACGCACCGTCAACGGCAACTCGTCAGCCAGGCGCCGGGCCACTCGCAGCATCTTGCGCTCGTTGGCCAGGTCCAGGCCGTAGCCGGACTTGATCTCGAGGGTGGTCACTCCATCGCGCATCAGTGCCTGAACGCGCTGGCGAGCACTGGCGAACAGTTCGTCTTCGCTGGCTGCCCGGGTAGCCCGCACGGTACTCGCGATACCACCGCCCTGCGCGGCGATTTCGGCATAGCTCACGCCCTGCAGGCGCTGCTCGAACTCGCCGCTGCGGTTGCCACCGAACACCGCATGGGTGTGGCAGTCGATCAGCCCGGGTGTGACCCAGCCCCCCCCCAGGTCAACCGTGCGGTCAGCTTCGACCGGCGCCAGCTCGGCGCGTGGGCCTATCCACTCGATCAACCCGGCGCTGGTGACGATCGCCGCGTCCTCGATGGCCGAGTAACGGCCATCGGCCATGGTTGCAACATGGCAATGCTGCCAGAGGGTTCTCATGCACAATCTCCTTTGCTAGCGGTGCAGCTCGGCCGGCTCCGCTACCGGCTGGCCCTGCCCTGCGCGCGGCTTGCACCACAGCAGGTAGGACGCCACCAGGAACACCACCCAGATCACGCCGACGATCAATGCCGCCTGGGTGTCCGGGAAGTAGCCGAGCACGCCAAAGATGAACACCATGAACGCAATGGCCATGGCCGGGCCGTATGGCCAGAACGGTACCGGAAACTTGAGCTGGGCCACTTCATCGCGGCTCATGCTGCGGCGCATGGCTACCTGGGTGAGCAGGATCATCAGCCACACCCACACCGTGGCGAAGGTGGCGATCGAGGCAATCAGCAGGAACACATTTTCCGGGATCAGGTAGTTGAGCAATACGCCGATCAGCAGCGCAGCCCCCATCACCACGACGGTCATCCACGGTACGCCATGTTTTGACAACTTGCTGAAACCGCGCGGGGCGTGGCCTTGCTGGGCCAGGCCATACATCATGCGGCCAGCGCCAAAGATGTCGCTGTTGATGGCGGAGATGGCAGCGGAAATCACCACGACGTTCAGCACGGCAGCGGCAGAGCCAATGCCCAGGTTGCTGAAGATCTGCACGAACGGGCTGCCCTGGCTGCCGATCTGCGGCCATGGGTACAGGCACATCAGCACGAACAGGGTGAGCACGTAGAACAGCAGGATACGCAGTGGCACCGCGTTGATCGCTTTGGGAATGACGCGCTGCGGGTCTTTTGCCTCGCCGGCGGTGACGCCGATGATCTCGATACCGCCGAAGGCGAACATCACCACGGCAAACGACGCAATCAAGCCCCCCACGCCGTTAGGCATGAAGCCGCCGTGGTCGAACAGGTTGCTCATGCCTACGGCATGCCCGGTATCCACCTGGCTGAAACCGAAGGCCATGATGCCGAGGCCGGCCAGGATCATCGCCACGATGGCGCCGACCTTGAGCAGCGACAGCCAGAATTCCATTTCGCCGAATACCTTGACGTTGCACAGGTTGAGGCCGCCGATCAGGAAAACGATGCCCAGCACCCAGATCCAGCGGGCTACCTCCGGGAACCAGAAACCCATGTAGATACCGAACGCGGTGACGTCGGCGATGGCGACGATGACCATCTCGAAAGCGTAGGTCCAGCCGAGGATGAAGCCGGCCATTGGGCCGAGGTAGGTGGTGGCGTAGTGGCCGAAGGAGCCGGCCACCGGGTTGTGCACGGCCATTTCGCCAAGGGCGCGCATGACCATGAACACTGCAGCGCCACCGATCAGGTAGGCCAGCAGCACGGCCGGGCCTGCCATCTGGATGGCCGAGGCAGAGCCGTAGAACAGGCCGGTGCCGATGGCGGAGCCGAGAGCCATGAAACGGATGTGGCGGGCACTTAGCCCGCGCTTGAGACCTTGAGCTTGTTGCATGTCACGTCCTTGAATTGTTTTTGTGGTCGTGAGATTGAGCGGCTGCTGCGCAGCCCCTTCGCGGGCAAGCCCGCCCTACATGGATAGCGTTTGCCTATCGCAGGCTGTGTAGGAACGGGCTTGACCGCGAAGGGCCGCCAAGCGGCCCCAAGGAGCATTACAGGCTTGGCAGCACACCCGCCGGCAGCAAACCGGTCAGACTACCCTTGGCCAACAGGTCCACGGCTTTTTCGATATCCGGCGCGAAGAAACGGTCACGGTCGTAGTGCGGCACCTCGCTGCGCAGCGCTTGGCGCGCCTGCTCCAGTTTGGCCGAAGTCTTCAGGCCTTTGCGCAGGTCCAGGCCCTGGCACGCGCCCAGCCATTCGATGGCCAGCACGCCACGGGTGTTTTCGGCCATTTCCCACAGGCGCTTGCCGGCGGCCGGGGCCATCGACACGTGGTCTTCCTGGTTGGCCGAAGTTGGCAGGCTGTCGACGCTGTGCGGGTGCGACAGGGCTTTGTTTTCGCTGGCCAGGGCGGCAGCGGTGACCTGGGCGATCATGAAGCCGGAGTTGACCCCACCGTTTTCCACCAGGAACGGCGGCAGCTGGGACATGTGCTTGTCCATCATCAGCGAGATGCGGCGCTCGCTGAGCGAGCCGATTTCAGCGATGGCCAGGGCCAGGTTGTCGGCGGCCATGGCCACCGGTTCGGCGTGGAAGTTGCCGCCGGAGATCACATCACCTTCTGCAGCGAACACCAGCGGGTTGTCCGACACGGCGTTGGCTTCGATGCCCAGCACCTCGGCGGCCTGGCGCAGCTGGGTCAGGCAGGCACCCATGACCTGCGGCTGGCAGCGCAGCGAGTACGGGTCCTGGACCTTGTCGCAGTTCTTGTGCGACAGCGACACTTCGCTGGAGTCGCCCAGCAGGTCGCGGAAGCAGGCGGCGGTGTCGATCTGGCCGCGCTGGCCACGCACTTCGTGGATACGCGCATCGAACGGCGAACGCGAGCCCAGCGCAGCTTCGACGCTCAGGCCACCGCAGGCGATGGCAGCGGCATACAGGTCTTCGCCCTGGAACAGGCCACGCAAGGCATAGGCGGTGGAGGCCTGGGTACCATTGAGCAGGGCCAGGCCCTCTTTGGCGGCCAGGGTCAGCGGTTCGAGGCCGGCAATCGCCAAGGCTTCGGTGGCCGGCAGCCACTGGCCCTTGTAGCGGGCCTTGCCTTCGCCCAGCAGCACCAGCGACATATGCGCTAGCGGGGCAAGGTCACCGGATGCGCCGACCGAGCCTTTCAGCGGGATGTGCGGGTAGACTTCGGCGTTGACCAGGGCAATCAGCGCGTCGATGACTTTGCGGCGGATGCCGGAGAAGCCACGGCTGAGGCTGTTGATCTTCAGCACCATGATCAACCGCACCAGGTCGTCATCCAGCGGCGCGCCGATACCGGCGGCGTGGGACAGCACCAGCGAGCGCTGCAGGTTCTCCAGATCATGGCTGGCGATGCGGGTCGAGGCCAGCAGGCCGAAACCGGTGTTGATGCCGTAGGCAGTACGGTCTTCGGCAATGATCTGCTCGACACAGGCGACGCTGGCGTCGATGGCCGGCGCGGCGCTGGCATCCAGTTGCAGGCGCACGGGCGCGGCATGGATCGCGCGCAGCTGGGCCAGGGTCAGGGTGCCAGGCTTGAGGGTGAGTTCGGTCACGTTACTACTCCAAATCGCGTGGAGCCGCAGGCCCGCTTGTGGGTGCCTGCGCGCTCCTTCTTGTTGTTCAGTATCACCCCTTGCAGGGTGCGATCCAAAGCGTGGTGATCAGCCGGTGATCATCGGCAGGTCCAGGCCCTGCTCCTTGGCGCAGTCGATGGCGATTTCATAACCGGCATCGGCGTGACGCATGACGCCAGTCCCTGGGTCGTTGGTCAGTACCCGGGCGATGCGCTCGGCGGCCTCATCGGTACCGTCGCAGACGATGACCATGCCCGAGTGCTGCGAGAAGCCCATGCCCACGCCACCGCCATGGTGCAGCGATACCCAGGTGGCGCCGCCTGCGGTGTTCAGCAGGGCGTTGAGCAGCGGCCAGTCGGAAACAGCGTCCGAACTATCACGCATGGCCTCGGTTTCGCGGTTCGGGCTGGATACCGAGCCGGAGTCGAGGTGGTCACGGCCGATCACCACCGGTGCCGACAGCTCGCCGCTGCGGACCATTTCGTTGAAAGCCAGGCCCAGCTTGGCGCGAAGGCCCAGCCCTACCCAGCAGATACGTGCCGGCAGGCCTTGGAAGCTGATGCGCTCGCGGGCCATGTCCAGCCAGCGGTGCAGGTGGGCGTCGTCGGGGATCAGTTCCTTGACCTTGGCGTCGGTCTTGTAGATGTCCTCGGCTTCACCGGACAGCGCCGCCCAGCGGAACGGGCCGACCCCGCGGCAGAACAGTGGGCGGATGTAGGCCGGGACGAAGCCTGGGAAGTCGAAGGCATTGGCCACGCCCTCCTCCTTGGCCATCTGGCGGATGTTGTTGCCGTAGTCGAAGGTCGGGATGCCCTGCTTCTGGAAGTCCAGCATGGCCTGCACGTGCACGGCCATAGACTGCTTGGCAGCCTTGACCACTGCAGCCGGTTCGGTCTGCGCACGGTCGCGGTACTGTTCCCAGGTCCAGCCGGCAGGCAGGTAGCCGTTCAGTGGGTCGTGGGCGCTGGTCTGGTCGGTGACCATGTCCGGGCGCACGCCACGTTTGACCAGCTCTGGGAGGATTTCGGCGGCGTTGCCGTGCAGGGCGATGGAGATGGCCTTGCCTTCGGCGGTGTACTTGGCGATGCGTGCCAGGGCGTCGTCGAGGTCAGTGGCCTGCTCGTCGACGTAGCGGGTTTCCAGTCGGAAGTCGATACGGCTCTGCTGGCATTCGATGTTCAGCGAGCAAGCCCCGGCCAGGGTCGCGGCCAGTGGCTGGGCGCCGCCCATGCCGCCCAGGCCAGCGGTGAGTACCCACTTGCCCTTCAGGCTGCCGCCGTAGTGCTGGCGACCGGCTTCGACGAAGGTTTCATAGGTGCCCTGGACGATGCCCTGGCTGCCGATGTAGATCCAGCTGCCGGCGGTCATCTGGCCGTACATGGCCAGGCCCTTGGCGTCCAGTTCGTTGAAGTGTTCCCAATTGGCCCAGTGTGGCACCAGGTTGGAGTTGGCGATCAGCACGCGCGGTGCGTTGCTGTGGGTCTTGAACACACCGACCGGCTTGCCCGACTGCACCAGCAGGGTTTCGTCGTCTTCCAGGCGGGTCAGGGTTTCGACGATCTTGTCGTAGCACGCCCAGTTGCGCGCGGCGCGGCCGATACCGCCGTATACCACCAGCTCTTTCGGGTTTTCCGCGACCTGTGGATCGAGGTTGTTCATCAGCATGCGCAGTGGCGCTTCGGTCAGCCAGCTTTTGGCGGTCAGCTTGTTGCCACGTGGGGCACGGATTTCAACGTCACGGTATTTGTTGTTGTCGGTCACGGGAAAGGTCCTCTGCGGTCGTCCGCGGGCGGGTATGTCGTGGTCAATATACAAACACACCTTTACTTGTATGTACAAGCATGGACAACCAAAATAATCGGACCTTGCCGTTCCTACCTTGACTTTTTTTTTGGGGGGGGGGGTAA
>NZ_JAUHUI010000063.1:0-18721 GCF_030418155.1 Pseudomonas sp. 2,4-D | reverse complement strand
AGTGTTGATTAAGCGTTAGCCAGTACCGGCCTCTTCGCGTGCAAGCCCGCCCCCACAGGATCTCAACAGGTTCGGACACTGCGCCCTACCTGTGGGAGCGGGCTTGCCCGCGAAGAGGCCAGAACGGCCAACACAACGCCCCGATTCTGCCCGGCGATCCCGCGGCACCCCTGGCAACACCGCAGCAATCACCCGGCCCACAAGGCCGGCCATAACTAGAAAAGAAAGGGAGCTTTAACCTTGAAAGTATTCACCTTGACCGCACTGGCGTTATCCATCAGTGCCTTTTCCACGGTGGCCCAGGCAGATCCGCAGAGCCAGGACTACCTCCCGCTCACCCTCAAAAGCAGCAGCGAGCAAGCGCAAGCCAGCGGCTTCATCGACGGCCAAAGCCTGTCCGGCAGCACCCGCAACTGGTATGCCCGCGAACGCGCCGCACGCGCGCCGCTATGGAAGTACTATAAGAACGACGGCACCCGCCACGACACCCACAGCCGTGAAAACTGGGTCCAGGGCACCATCCTCAATTACAGCTCCGGCTTCACCCAGGGCACCGTGGGCTTCGCCGTCGAGGCTGCCGGCTACAACGCCATCGCCCTGCAGCAGAGCCGCGAAGCCATTGCCGGCCCCAACAACCGCACCCTCACCCACAGCGATGGCGACCCCATCGGCCAGTGGAGCAAACTAGGCCTGGGCAATATCAAGGCGCGCGTGTCCAACACCACCCTTACCCTTGGCCGCCAGTCGGTGGACACGCCGATGATCGCCTACATCGGCAACCGCGCCCTGCCCTCGAGCTTCCAGGGCGCGTTCCTGCACAGCGCTGAATTCGACAACCTCAGCCTCGACCTGGGCACCTTCGACCGCGTCTCGCCACGTACCGAACAGAGCCTCAGCAAGTTCCGCAGCGAGTACAGCGCCACCGGCGTGGAAACCGACCGTGCCAGCACCGCCGGCATCAACTACCAGCCGTTCAAGAGCCTGAGTACCAGCCTGTACGCCACCAAGGTCGAGGACTTCTGGAACCAGTACTACTTCGGCGCCAACCATGTGCTCGGCGACAGCGCAGTGCTCAGCCTGAGCACCGGCCTGAACTACTACAAGACCGTCGACGCCGGCAGCCAGAAAATGGGCAAGATCGACAATGACACCTACAGCCTGTCACTGGGCCTGACCCATCAGGCCCACACCCTCAGCGCCTCCTGGCAGCAGGTCAACGGCAATGAGTACTTCGACTACCTGCACGAAACCAACGGCATCTTCCTGGCCAACTCGCTGCTGTCGGACTTCAACGGCCCCAACGAGAAATCGCTGCAGCTTTCCTATGTGCTGAACATGGCGCCCTATGGCGTACCTGGCCTGAAGTTCAACCTGTACAACGCCCGCGGCTGGGGTATCGACGGCACTCACTACCGCGGCACTGCCTACGACGTGAATGGCCTGGATGGCGAAACCCACTATGAGTGGGGTATCGGCACCAGCTACGCGCTGCAGAGCGGGCCGCTGAAAGACACCAGCATCCGCGCCACCTATACCACCCATCGCGCCAGCAAGGCCCAGGGCGATGGCAGCCTGGATGAGTTCCGCGTGGTCACCACCATTCCGTTCAACATTCTCTGAGCGCGGGCGCCACGGCCAGCTTCGCTGCAGGCCGTGGCAGCTACGCTGGAATCAATGCACGCAGGGAGACTTCAACCTATGCAGATAGCTTTCAGGAAAACGCCAATGCTGCGCCTTACCCTGGCAGCGCTGATACTGGGCAGCGCCACGCATCTGGCCGCCAAGCCGCTGGTGGTGTGTACCGAAGCCAGCCCGGAAGGGTTCGACGTTGTTCAGTACACCACTGGGGTCACTTTCGATGCCTCGTCCGAAACCCTGTTCAACCGCCTGGTCGACTTCAAGCCCGGCACCACCGATATCCAGCCGGCCCTGGCCGAGCGTTGGGACATTTCAGCCGACGGCCTGACCTACACGTTTCACCTGCGCCAGGGGGTGAAGTTCCACAGCACCGAGTACTTCACCCCTACCCGTGAATTCAACGCCGACGATGTGCTGTGGAGCCTGCGCCGCCAGCTCGACCCCGCCCATCCATGGCACGACAAGACCAGCGTCGGCTACCCGTACTTCGAAAGCATGGCCTTCAAGCAGTTGCTCAAGTCGGTGGACAAAACCGACGACCACACGGTGGTGATCACTCTCACCCGCCCGGAAGCGCCGTTCCTGCGGGACATGGCGATGGGGTTCACCTCGATCTACTCCGCCGAATACGGCGACCAGTTGCTCAAGGCCGGCAAGACCGCAGCGCTGAACAGCAAGCCGATCGGCACCGGCCCGTTCATCTTCCAGCGCTACAACAAGGATGCGCAGGTCCGCTTCAAACCTAACCCGGATTACTTTCGCGGCAAGCCGCCAGCCGACGCCCTGATATTCGCCATCGCTACCGATAGCAACGTACGCCTGCAGAAACTGCGCGCCAACGAGTGCCAGGTGGCGTTGTACCCCAAGCCCGAGGATGTGCCGTCGATAAAGGCCGACGCCAGGCTCAAGGTCGCAGAGACCGAAGCGTTGGTCACCGGCTACATCGCCATGAATACCCAGCACAAATACCTCAACGACGTGCGCGTGCGTAAAGCCATCAACATGGCCTTCGACCGCCAGACCCATGTCGACCAACTGTTTGGCAAAGGCAACGCACTGGTGGGTGTAAACCCTTACCCACCCACCATGATCGGCTACAACACCCACAACCAGAACCCACCGCGCGACCTCGATAAAGCCCGCGCCCTGCTCAGGCAGGCCGGTGTACCCGAGGGCACGGTAATCACCCTGTTCACCCGCAACGGCGGCGGCATGACGAACCCTAACCCGCGCCTGTCCGCCGAAATGCTGCAAGCCGACCTCAAGCAGATCGGCCTGAAGCTGGATATTCGCGTGATGGAATGGGCCGAGATGCTGCGCCGCGCCAAGCAGGGCGAAGCCGACCTGGTGTCCACCGGCTGGGCAGGCGACAACGGCGACCCGGACAATTTCCTTGGCCCGCTGCTCAGTTGCGAGGCCGCCAAAAACGGTGAGAACTACGCGCGCTGGTGCAACTCGAAATTCCAGGAGCTGATCACCCGTGCCCGCGAGGTGATCGACAACGACGAGCGCGCAAGGCTCTATAGCGAGGCATTGAAGGTGTACGATGACGACCAACCCTGGATCAGCATGGCCCACCCCAAGGTGTTCACGGCCATGCGTGACAACGTGGAGGGCTACGTGATCAGCCCTCTGACCAACAATAACTTCGCCACGACCAAGGTGAAGTAGAACAACAACGACCGCCGGCGACCCACACGGGGACCGGCGGCTCTGCCGTACCGGGCTGATCGCCCCACGGCCTGATGAGGTAACCCCGACAATGTTGAGTTTTATTGCCCGGCGCCTTGGCCTGCTGATACCGACCTTTTTCGGCATCACCTTGCTGACCTTCGCGCTCATACGCCTGATCCCCGGCGACCCGGTGGAAGTGATGATGGGCGAGCGCAGGGTCGACCCCGAAATGCATGCCCAGGCCATGGAACGCCTGGGCCTGAACAAGCCACTGCCGGTCCAGTACCTGGACTACGTCGGCAAACTTGCCCAGGGTGACCTCGGCGAATCGCTGCGCACCCGCGAAAGCGTGTGGCGCGAGTTCCTCACACTGTTCCCGGCCACCCTGGAACTGGCCTTCGCCGCCCTGCTGTTCGCCGGCATCGTCGGCCTGCTGGCCGGGGTGATCGCCGCACTCAAGCGCGGTTCGTTGTTCGACCACGGGGTCATGGGCATATCACTGGCCGGCTACTCGATGCCGATTTTCTGGTGGGGCCTGATCCTGATCATGTTCTTCTCGGTGAGCCTGGGCTGGACCCCGGTATCCGGGCGCATCGATCTGCTGTACGACATCGAGCCGAAGACCGGCTTCATGCTTATCGACACCCTGCTCAGCGATGAAGAAGGCGCGTTCAAGGACGCTGTGATGCACCTGATCCTGCCGGCCATCGTGCTCGGCACCATCCCGCTGGCAGTGATCGCCCGCATGACCCGCTCGTCGATGCTTGAAGTACTGCGCGAAGACTACATCCGCACCGCCCGCGCCAAAGGCCTGTCGCCGGCCCGTGTGGTGTTCGTCCATGGCCTGCGCAATGCGCTGATCCCGGTGCTGACCGTGTTCGGCCTGCAGGTCGGCACGCTGCTGGCCGGTGCGGTGCTGACCGAAACCATCTTTTCCTGGCCGGGCATCGGCAAATGGCTGATCGAAGCCATCGGTGCCCGTGACTACCCCGTGGTCCAGAACGGCATCCTGTTGATCGCCTGCCTGGTGATTCTGGTCAACTTCGTCGTGGACATCCTCTACGGCCTGGCCAACCCACGCATCCGTCATCAGCGCTGAGGCCTTTGCCATGACTAGCCCGATTCCAAAATCCGTGTCGCCGGCCAGCCCGGTGGACCAGAGCCTGCTCTACCCCTCCCCGTACAAAGAATTCTGGCAAGCCTTCGCGCGCAACAAGGGCGCGGTGATGGGCCTGGCCTTCATGTGCCTGGTGGTGTTCTGCGCACTGTTCGCGCCTTGGGTCGCCCCGCATGACCCGAGCGAGCAGTACCGCGACTTCCTGCTGACCCCGCCGGTGTGGCTGGAAGGCGGCACCTGGCAGTTCATCCTGGGCACCGACGAACTGGGCCGTGATCTGCTTTCGCGGCTGATTCAAGGTGCACGGCTGTCGCTGCTGATCGGCCTGTCGTCAGTGGTGATGTCACTGATCCCAGGCATTCTCCTTGGCCTGCTGGCCGGCTTTTTCCCGCAGTTGCTCGGCCCGTCGATCATGCGCCTGATGGACGTGATGCTGGCGCTGCCGTCACTGCTGCTGGCTGTGGCCATCGTCGCCATCCTCGGCCCAGGCCTGATCAACACCGTGATCGCCATCGCCATCGTTTCCCTGCCGTCCTACGTGCGCCTGACCCGCGCCGCGGTGATGGGCGAACTGAACCGCGACTACGTCACCGCTGCCCGCCTGGCCGGCGCCGGCTTGCCCCGGCTGATGTTCGTCACCGTGCTGCCCAACTGCATGGCACCGCTGATCGTGCAGGCGACCCTGAGTTTTTCCTCGGCGATCCTCGACGCCGCTGCGCTGGGTTTCCTCGGCCTCGGCGTGCAGCCGCCTACCCCCGAGTGGGGCACCATGCTGGCTTCGGCCCGGGATTACATCGAGCGCGCCTGGTGGGTGGTAAGCCTGCCCGGCCTGACCATTCTGCTCAGTGTGCTGGCAATCAACCTGATGGGCGACGGCCTGCGCGATGCGCTGGACCCGAAACTCAAGAACGCCGCCTGAGGAGAACGCCATGTCACTGTTGCAGATCAACAACCTGAATGTGCGCTTCGGCGACGCCAACGCGGTACCGGTGGTCGATGGCCTGGACCTGGCGGTGGACGCCGGCGAAATCCTGGCCATCGTCGGCGAGTCCGGCTCGGGCAAGTCGGTCACCATGATGGCCCTGATGGGCCTGATCGATGCCCCCGGGCGCATCACCGCCGACGCCCTGACATTCGACGGCACCGACATGCTCAAGCTCAGCGGCCGTCAGCGGCGCAAGGTGGTGGGCAAGGATATCGCCATGGTCTTCCAGGACCCGATGACCGCGCTCAACCCCAGCTACACCGTGGGCTTCCAGATAGAGGAAGTGCTGCGCCAGCACTTGGGCCTTAAGGGCAAGGCTGCCCGCCAGCGTGCTCTGGAGCTCTTGAAGAAGGTCGAGATTCCGGCCGCCGAAAGCCGCCTGGACGCTTACCCGCACCAGCTGTCAGGCGGCATGAGCCAACGTGTGGCGATCGCCATGGCCATTGCCGGCGAGCCCAAGCTGCTGATCGCCGACGAACCGACCACGGCCCTCGACGTGACCATCCAGGCACAGATCATGGAACTGCTGGTCAACCTGCAGAAGGAGCGCAACATGGCGCTCATCCTGATCACCCACGACCTCGCCGTGGTCGCCGAAACCGCCAGGCGGGTGTGCGTGATGTACGCCGGCCAAGCCGTGGAAGTGGGCCAGGTGCCAGAACTGTTCGATGTGCCCGCCCACCCTTACAGCGAAGCCCTGCTCGCCGCGATCCCCGAGCACAGCATTGGCGCCGAGCGCCTGGCCACATTGCCTGGCATCGTCCCCGGCCGCTACGACCGCCCGGTCGGCTGCCTGCTGTCACCACGCTGCCCCTATGTACAGGACAATTGCCGGCGCCAGCGCCCGCCCCTCGACCCTCAGGCCCACAGCCTGGTGCGTTGCTTCTACCCGCTGAACCAGGAGGTGGCGTGATGGCCGTCGTTCTATCTGCCCGGGAGCTGACCCGGCACTACGAAGTCTCCCGCGGGCTGTTCAAGGGCCATGCGCTGGTGCGCGCGCTCAATGGCGTGTCGTTCGAACTGGAGGCCGGCAAGACCCTGGCCGTGGTCGGCGAGTCGGGCTGCGGCAAGTCGACCCTGGCCCGCGCCCTGACCCTGATCGAAGAGCCGTCGTCCGGCTCGCTGCAAATTGCCGGCACCGAGGTGAAGGGCGCCAGCAAGGCAGAGCGCAAACAACTGCGCCGCGATGTGCAGATGGTGTTCCAGAGCCCCTACGCCTCGCTCAACCCACGGCAGAAGATCGGTGACCAACTGGCCGAACCGCTGCTGATCAACACCTCGCTGAGCAAGGCCGAGCGCCGCGACAAAGTGCAGAAGATGATGGAACAGGTCGGCCTGCGCCCCGAGCACTACCAGCGCTACCCTCACATGTTCTCTGGCGGCCAGCGCCAGCGTATCGCCCTGGCCCGGGCGATGATGCTGCAACCCAAGGTGCTGGTGGCCGACGAACCGACCTCCGCGCTGGACGTGTCGATTCAGGCGCAGGTGCTGAACCTGTTCATGGATCTGCAGAAGGAGTTCAACACCGCCTACGTGTTCATCTCGCACAACCTGGCGGTGGTGCGGCATGTGGCGGATCAGGTACTGGTGATGTACCTGGGGCGGCCGGCGGAGATGGGGCCGAAGGAGGACATCTACGCGAAGCCGCTGCATCCCTATACCCAGGCGCTGCTGTCGGCGACACCGGCGATTCATCCAGACCCGTTGAAGCCGAAGATTCGCATCGTCGGGGAGCTGCCCAACCCGCTGAACCCACCGGATGGGTGTGCGTTTCACAAACGATGCCCGCATGCGACGGAGCGGTGTGCCAAGGAGGTACCGGCGCTGAGGCAGGTGAGTACGCGGCAGGTTGCCTGCCACTATGCAGAGCAGTTTCTTTAACTGTTAGAAAACTGGGCAGCCCTCAATGCGAAAAACAGCAGTTTGCTGCGCTGCCCAGTCACGCTTCCTGACCATCGCTCAGTTAGCAGGGCTAATAGTGGAACACTGAGCATGCGTTCCAGCGCCGAGGATTTGAGAATGCAGCGGAAGGAACGCAGCCTGAAGAGCCAAGGCTTGCACACCCCCAAAACCTACAATTTCATATACTGAAGAAAACGTCACCCATACAGGTGTAGAAGCAAAGCCCCTGACAACACTAGGCTAACACCACCGATCTGGATGACTGACAGCCGCTCGCGAAAAAAGAAGTACCCCAGGATCGCGGCAATACCACCTGACAAAGTGCTGATGACGGTGACAACGGACACCGAGCCATTTAGAGCTCCCCAGGAAAACGCAGAAAACCCTCCCAAGTTGAAAAGACTGGCCCCGCACAGTGAACCATAGGTCTTTAGCTTTATCGTCCTATTGTCTCGCAATAACCTGACGGCTTCAGGGATCAGGAACATGACCCCCACTGCATACCCTAGCGCCAGCATGTTCACCGGTCCCAGCGCCGGCAAGGTGAATTTCCCCTGAACCCAGAAGCTGATGCCGTAAAGCATGGCCGCCAACAAAGCAAACCACACAGACATCACACTGGTGAACTTACGATCGAAACCACCACCATTATCGATGCGGTAGGCCAACAGCACGCCGAAAAAGCAGACCAAGATACCGACAACCTGCCAAGCGGAGAGGGCATCACCACCCAGCCACGCCAACAGCGTTGTGAAAACACCATACGAAGTGACCAGGGGCGCCACGATTGCTGTCTTGCCAATAGCGAAAGCTTTTGAAAGCGCCAGCGCTCCTAATACGGTGCATAGAGAAGCGAAAATTCCTAACCCTATCGTGAACCAGGGCGTAGATATAAACTTTTGCCACTGATCGGCTGAGATGGCAATAATGATCGCCATCAAGAAAAGCCCTAGCAACTGACCGAAAAATACAGCCCGTTTTACTCCAACCGCTCTTGCGTTCACCCCGACCAAGAAGTCGGTGCCCCCCCAGAACACCGCAGCCAGCAACCCCATGAAAACGTCCATAGTAACGGCCCTTAATTATGAGTTATTCCTGAACCTCCCCAGACAGTAATCGGGTAACCAGCAGAAATCAAACACCTATTTTTGACTAACCTCTACAGACTGCACGTATCTCTGTATATCCACCAGCTAGCAACATCATTAACGGGTTAGTTAGTACTATAGTCAATGGCAAGCCTCAAGAAAATACTGTAGGAACTTTCAGACAATACCTCACCTACACTTCCCACACTAAACAACATATTCAACGAGACCTTGGCGTTCATCAGAACACCAACTTCTATTGAATTTATTGGATCTCAAGCCGGACATCCGGGCCCGCCCTGCACATGCCTTTTGCAGCGAGGAGTTGCAGCAAAAGGGCCGCAAAGCGGCCCTCAGAATCTCAATGCATAAAGAACCAGATCAAAATGATCACCGGAATCGGCACCCCAATCATCCAAAGTAGTATCGAGCGCATGGCCTTTCTCCTTGTTCGATGGTGACAAGAAAGGTGCAGCCGCCATGCCAGTTGTATCAATAAACTACATTCATAAGAATCAAAGGCTTACCCTCCAAGCCGCCTGAGCAAACCGTGCAATATGCAGGATCCACGCCCTTGCACCTGGGTGTTCTGCAATGCACTATCCTCCCATGATCGCCACCACCCTCCTCGACGGCCCCGAGCAAACGCCGCTTACCGCCGACATCGTGCTGCGCTACCACCTCTGCTGGAAGCACCGCGACCTCGACGGTGTCATGGCGCTCTACCACCCCGATATCCAGTACCACGACTTCTTCCAGAACCGCGTGCTCGGCCATCAGGAACTGCGCGACTATGTACGCGCCTGCCTGCCCCATGAAGCCGGCGAGGACATCGTCCACAGCGACCGCATCCGCGTCGATGGCTGCACCGCATTCATCCAGTATCAGGTCACGGTCCAGGGCGGTGACGGCCTGGTGGCGTTCCAGTCCAGCGAGGCGATCACCGTCAGGGACGGGCTGATCTGGCGGGTCAACGAATACGCCACGCTGGTCCGCCGGAACGGCGCAGGCCACGCCAATAGCGGTCCGCGCCCCGCCACCAGCCGCCTGGGCCTGTCGCCGCGGCAGCTGTCGACCATGGCCCAGGACCTGGAGCACTACTTCCAGGGCCAGCGCCCCTACCTGGACCCGGAGCTGGACCTGCAGCAGGTGGCCGACGCCAGCGGCTACAGCCGCAACCAGATTTCCTACCTGCTCAACCAGGTGCTGGGGCAAAGCTTCTACCGCTACGTCAACCAGGCACGCCTGCAGCACCTGATGGCCAGCCTCGGCGATGACAGCGTCGAGGCGACGATCGACGAACTCGCCTTCAGTGCCGGCTTCAACTCGCTGTCGGCGTTCTACAAGTGCTTCCGTGAGCACACCGGGCTAACGCCCAAGGCCTACCTGAAGCAAATTTCCCTGCGTGCACGCACGTAAGACAGCTGCCCGCTGACACCACTACGATCACCCACAGACCTTGACGGATGTGGAGCCGAACCCGATGCAACCCCTGCGCACGCTCAGCCTGTGGATGGACCAGCTCGACGAGCCGCTGTGCGCGCGCCCGGCACTGCGCAATGACCTCGACGTTGACGTGTGCATCATCGGTGCCGGCTATACCGGTCTTTGGACCGCGTACTACCTCAAGCGCCAGGCCCCCCAGCTGAACATCGCGGTGATCGAAGCCCAAATCGCTGGCTTCGGCGCCTCCGGCCGTAATGGGGGCTGGCTGATGGGCAACCTGCTAGGCGAAGACCGTCTGCTCGGCACCCTCTCGCCACAACAGCGCCGCGCCAGCATCGACCTGCTGCACGGCATCCCTGATGAAGTGCATCGCGTGCTGCAAAGCGAAGGCATCGACTGCGACTACCGCAAAGGCGGCGTGCTGTATTGCGCGGCGCGCTACCCGGAGCAGGAACGCAGCCTGCGCGCCTACCTCGACGACTTGTATCGCCAAGGCATGACCGAGGACGACTACCGCTGGCTGAGCCCCGGGCAGCTGGGTACCCAGTTGCGGGTCAGCAATGCATTTGGAGCCATTTACAGCCCGCACACGGCGACCATCCAGCCAGCCAAACTGGTGCGCGGCCTTGCCCGGGCAGTGGAGGCGCTGGGCGTATCGATCTACGAAAACACCCCGGCCATCGACTGGCAGCCGAGCGAGGTGCGTACCCCGCTGGCACAGATTCGCTGCCAGTGGATGGTGCCTGCCGTGGAGGGTTACGCCGCCAGCCTGCCGCCACTGGGCAAACACCAATTGCCAGTACAGAGCCTGCTGGTGGCCACCGAGCCGCTGCCGGAAAGCGCCTGGGAACAGATCGGCCTGAGCCAGGGCCAAGCCTTCAGTGAAAGCAGCCGCCAGGTCACGTATGGCCAGCGCACCGCCGACAACCGCCTGGTCTTCGGTGCCCGCGGTGGCTACCGCTTCGGTGGGCGTCTGCGCGAAAACTTCAACCTCGACGAACATGAAGTCGAACTGCGCCGCTACCTGTTCAGCGAACTGTTCCCGCAGCTCAAACAGGTACGCATCACTCATACCTGGGGCGGCAACCTGGGCATGGCGCGACGCTTCCACCCACACATGCTCTGCGACCGCCAGCGCGGCATCGCCCTTGCCGGCGGCTACGGCGGCGAAGGCGTGGGGGCTACCAACCTGGGTGGACGCACCCTGGCGGCGCTGATCCTCAACCAGCGCAACGAACTGACGGCGCAACCCTGGGTGCTCGACAACCGTCCGCTATCGAGCCTGGCCAGCTGGCCTCCCGAGCCCTGCCGCTGGCTGGGCTACAACGCGATCATCCAGAGCTTCGTCCACGAGGACCGGACCCTCGCCAACCCCGCCAGCGCGCCGTGGAGGCGGCGCCTGGCCATCTCGGTTGCGGACTTCATGGAAGGCTTCATGCACTGACTTCCCTTATCACTCGTACAGGATCCACCGGTCATGAGCATCACCCAGTTCAAGAACACCGAATTTGCCGTGCTCGACAGCTCCAACCCGGTCGCGGTACCGCTCGGCGAACCCGTGGCAGTCACGTCAGTCACCTGCGTGGAGCGCAGCGATGGCGTTGAAACCGGCATCTGGGAATGCACCCCAGGGCGCTGGCGGCGGCAGATCGTGCAACAGGAGTTCTGCCATTTCATCAAGGGCCGCTGCACGTTCACCCCCGACGGTGGCGAGCCCCTGGTCATAGAAGCCGGAGACGCATTGATGCTACCGGCCAACAGCACCGGCACCTGGGACATCCAGGAGACCGTGCGCAAGACCTACGTGCTTGTTTTCTGATCCGCTGATCGCCTGCCTTCGATAACAACAGACAAAGCAAGGTAAACCCGACATGCGCACCTTCCTCCTCGCCCCCCTGATGCTGGCCGCCAGCGTGGCCAGCGCCGCTGAAACGGTGAAGATCTACAACTGGTCCAGCTACGTGGCCCCCGATACGCTGAAGAACTTCCAGCAAGCCAGCGGCATCGTGCCGACCTATGACGTGTACGACAGCAATGAAACTCTCGATGGCAAGCTGATGACCGGCAATTCCGGTTACGACGTGGTGTTCCCCTCCAACCATTTCATGGCCCGGCAGATCCAGGGCAAGGCCTTGAAGCGCCTGGACAAATCCCAGCTGCCTAACTGGCACAACCTCAACCCGGTGCTGCTCAAGGCGCTGGAGGTGAACGACCCGGGCAACCAGTACGGCTTCCCGTACCTGTGGGGCAGTACCGGTATTGGCTACAACATCGATAAGGTCAAGGCGGTGCTCGGCGACAACGCGCCGGTGGACTCCTGGGACCTGATCTTCAAGCCCGAGTACATGAGCAAGCTGAAAAGCTGTGGGGTCGCGGTGCTGGACAACGGCCCCGAACTGCTGCCGATCGCCCTGCACTACCTGGGCTTGCCCCATCACAGCCAAGCCCCCAAGGACTACGAGAAGGCCAAGGACCTGCTGATGAAGGTGCGGCCTTACATCAGCTATTTCCACTCGTCCAAGTACACGGGCGACCTGGCCAACGGCGATATCTGCGTGGTAGTGGGGTTCTCGGGGGATGTGCTGCAGGCGAAGAACCGCGCCGATGAGGCGAACAATGGCGTGAAGGTGGGCTATTCGATACCCAAGGAAGGCGCGCCGATGTGGTTCGACATGGTCGCCATGCCCGTCGATGCGCCGGATGAAAAGGCCGGATATGCCTACATGAACTACCTGCTGCAGCCGGAAGTGATGGCCAACATCAGCAACCATGTGCAATACGCAAACGGCAACCTCAAGGCAGACGGGCTGGTGGACCCGTCGATGAAGGGTAATACGATGATTTACCCGAGCGACGAGGTGATGGGCAAGCTGTATGCGCTGGAGGCGATGCCGGCGAAGATCGACCGTATTCGTACGCGAATCTGGACCAGTATCAAAGCCGGAAATTGAAATGGGGCCGCCTAGCGGCCCTTCGCGGGCACGCCCGCTCCCACAGGTATCACATGACCTCCAGGTTTGGTGATTCCCTGTGGGAGCGGGCGTGCCCGCGAAGGGCTGCAAAGCAGCCCCGATTTCAGGCCTTAATGGTGCTCGCGGGTAGCGCGGAACTTGATGTCCGGCCAGCGCTCTTCCATCAACGCCAGGTTGACCCGGGTCGGCGCCAGGTAGGTCAGGTGACCGCCGCCGTCGATGGCCAGGTTTTCCATGGCCTTGGTCTGGAATTCCTCGAGCTTCTTCTTGTCATCGCAGCTGATCCAGCGCGCCGACCAGACAGTGATGGGCTCGTAGGCGCACTCGACCTTGTACTCTTCCTTCAGGCGGCTGGCGACCACGTCGAACTGCAGCACACCGACCGCACCCAGGATGATGTCGTTGCTGCGCTCAGGGAAGAACACCTGAGTAGCACCTTCTTCGGCCAGCTGCTGCAGGCCTTGACGCAGTTGCTTGGATTTGAGCGGGTCTTTCAGGCGTACGCGGCGGAACAGCTCCGGCGCGAAGTGCGGGATACCGGTGAAGCCCAGCGCTTCGCCTTCGGTGAAGGTATCGCCGATCTGGATGGTGCCGTGGTTGTGCAGGCCGATGATGTCACCGGCAAAGGCCTCTTCCAGCTGCTCACGCTCGGAGGAGAAGAACGTCAGCGCATCGCCGATACGCAGGTCTTTGTTCAGGCGAACGTGGCGCATTTTCATGCCTTTCTCGTACTTGCCCGAGCAGATGCGCATGAAGGCGATACGGTCGCGGTGTTTCGGGTCCATGTTCGCCTGGATCTTGAACACGAAGCCGGTGAACTTCTCTTCCACAGGCTCCACGGTGCGCTCGTGGGCCACACGGCCAAGCGGACGCGGCGCCCAGTCGACCACGGCGTCGAGCACGTGGTCGACACCGAAGTTGCCCAGTGCAGTACCGAAGAACACCGGGGTCAACTGACCGTTGATGAACTCTTCCTGATTGAACTCGTGGCAAGCACCCTGCACCAGCTCCAGTTGCTCGACGAACGCGTCGTACTGGTCGCCCAGGTGCGCGCGGGCTTCGTCCGAGTCCAGTTTCTGGATGATCTTGGCTTCGGTACGCTCGTGGCCGTGGCCCGGGGTGTACACCACGATGTAGTCACCGGTCAGGTGGTACACGCCCTTGAAGTCGCGGTAGCAACCGATCGGCCAGGTGATTGGCGCGGCCTTGATCTTCAAAACGGCTTCGATCTCGTCGAGCAGTTCGATCGGGTCGCGGATGTCACGGTCGAGTTTGTTGATGAAGCTGACGATGGGCGTGTCGCGCAGGCGACACACGTCCATCAGGGCGATGGTGCGCGGCTCTACACCTTTACCGCCGTCGAGCACCATCAGCGCCGAGTCCACCGCGGTCAGGGTGCGGTAGGTGTCTTCCGAGAAGTCTTCGTGGCCGGGGGTGTCGAGCAGGTTGATCATGTGCTCGCGGTACGGGAACTGCATCACCGAGGTGGTGATGGAGATGCCGCGCTGCTTCTCCATTTCCATCCAGTCGGAGGTGGCATGGCGGTCGGACTTGCGCGACTTCACGGTACCGGCGACGGCAATGGCCTTGCCCATCAGCAGCAGCTTCTCGGTGATGGTGGTTTTACCGGCGTCGGGGTGGGAAATGATTGCGAAAGTGCGGCGCTTCGCGACTTCGGCGGCCTGGTTGGTCATGGGAAATCGCCTGACTGGGGGATTTGAAAGGGGCAGTATCATACCTGAAGTTGGGCCTGGACCAAAATCTGCCGAATGAATGGCGCCTGTGCCGGCCTCTTCGCGGGTAAACCCGCTCCTACAGGTACGACACAGTGTTCGGATGCGGTGCAGTCACTGTAGGAGCGGGTTTACCCGCGAAGAGGCCGGCACAGATAAAAGAAATCCAACAGGCAATCGATTTATCACGACAAATGCCCAAAGCGCAGTTATTTCAACGCCTGCAGCGCATTAAGCCACTGTTTTTTCTCGCCTAAAAACCCTCAACCCAGCGATTAACGCTGGCCAAATGCCGTCTCAAATGGGAACCTTTACGCCCACGGAGACGTCCACTCCCCTGCAACCCGCTTCGGTTGGGGACTGATTTCATCAGCATTTTCGGGCCCGACGGGGTTCGGCTCATGGCCTGATCGCAGCCTTCGGCTTGCATCTCGCTGCTACTCGCGAACACACCACCCGCCGCCAGGATTGGCCGGCTTCCAAGAAGTGTGCTCGCCGACAACACAAGGAGTCCGCCTGTGGCTAAACGCTACGGAAAGGGGCTGTTGGGATGGGCCGCCGTGCTCGTCATCCTGGCCCTGCTGGTCCACTGGATCGGCATCGACACGATCGCGCGTTATCGCGACGATCTTGGGTTCTACCTGCAAGCGCACCTGGTATTGGTGCTGGCTTCGATGGCGGCGGCGCTGGCCGTGGGCATCCCCGCCGGCATTGCGTTAAGTCGACCGCACCGGGTCGACAAAGCCGAGCGCTTCATGCAGTTCTTCAACGTTGGCAACACCATTCCCCCCCTTGCCGTTCTGGCCATCGCCCTGAGTATCCTGGGCATCGGTGCCGGGCCTGCGATCTTCGCACTGTTCCTCGCCTCCCTCCTGCCCATCGTGCGCAACACCTACGAAGGCCTGAAAAACGTCCCCGCCTCGCTCAAGGAAGCCGCTACCGGCATTGGCATGACCCCGCGCCAGCAACTCTGGCAGGTGGAGCTGCCCAACGCGGTGCCGATCATCGTCGGCGGCGTACGCGTGGCCCTGGCGTTGAACGTGGGCACCGCACCGCTGGCATTCCTGATCGGCGCCAACAGCCTGGGCAGCCTGATCTTCCCCGGCATCGCCCTGAACAACCAGCCGCAGCTGCTGTTGGGTGCCGCCTGCACCGCTCTGTTGGCACTGGTGCTGGACGCGGCGGTGAGTTTCTCCAGCAGGCGCTGGCTGGAACGTGGCCTGGCCCAATAAGGATAGGAAACGTATGAAGAAGAGAATCGCCTTGCTGCTGGGCGCGGCCCTGCTGTTCGCAGGAGTTGCCCAGGCAGCGGAAAAACCCCTGGTGCGCATCGGCGCGCGGGTGTTCACCGAACAGACCGTGCTCGCCGAAATCACCGCGCAGTACCTGCGCGCCAACGGCTTTGACGTACGCGTCACCACCGGCCTTGGCAGCAGCATCGCTCGCCAGGCCCAGGAAACCGGCCAGCTCGACCTGATGTGGGAATACACCGGGGTGTCGCTGGTGTCCTACAACCACATCGATGAGCGTATGCCCAGCGCCGAGGCCACCTACGCCAAGGTCAAGGAGCTGGATGCCAAAAAAGACCTGATCTGGCTGACCCCGTCGAAATTCAGCAACACCTATGCCCTCGGCTTGCCGAAGCAGGTCGCCGAGGCCTACCCGCAGATCAACTCGATCAGCGACCTCAACCAGGTGCTGCGCGACGAGCGCAAGCGTAATCACCTGGTGGCCCTGGACACCGAATTCGCCAACCGCCCCGACGGCCTGGTCGGGCTCAAGGAAATGTACGACCTGCAGGTCGGCCGCGCCAACATCCGCCAGATGGACGCGGGCCTGGTCTACACGGCCATGCACAACAACCAGGTGTTCGCAGGTTTGGTCTACACCACCGACGGTCGCCTGAGCGCGTTCAACCTCAAGCTGCTCGAAGACGACAAGCACTACTTCCCCGACTACACCGCCGCCCCGGTGGTGCGCAAGGCCGTGCTCGACGCCAACCCGCAACTGGTCGCCCTGCTCAAGCCACTGGCCGAGCAGCTCGATGACGAGACCATGCGCCAGCTCAATGCCAAGGTCGACGTAGACCACCAGAACCCGACCGCAGTGGCCGCCGCATTCCTGCGAGAGCATCCCCTCAAGGAGGTACAGCCATGAGCCTGCTCGACACGTTCGCCCACCTCGACTGGGCCCAGGTGCTGCAACTGACCTGGCAGCACATCATGCTGGTCGGCATCGCCGTCGGCCTGGCGATCCTCGTTGGCGTGCCGCTGGGCATCCTGATGACCCGCTTCCCGGCAGTGGCCGGCCCGCTGCAGGCCAGCGCCACAGTGCTGCTGACCATCCCATCGATTGCGTTGTTCGGCCTTCTGCTGCCGTTCTACTCCAAGTTCGGCCAGGGGCTGGGCCCCTTGCCTGCGATCACTGCCGTGTTTCTTTATTCGCTGCTGCCAATCATGCGCAACACCTACCTGGCCCTGACCAATGTCGAGCCCGGAATCCGTGAAGCCGCGCGTGGCATCGGCATGACCTTCGGCCAGCGCCTGCGCATGGTCGAGCTGCCCATCGCCGTACCGGTGATCCTCGCCGGCGTGCGCACCGCCGTGGTGATGAACATCGGCGTCATGACCATTGCCGCCACCATCGGCGCCGGCGGCCTCGGCGTGCTGATTCTTACTTCCATCAGCCGCAGCGACATGTCGATGCTGCTGGTCGGCGCCGTACTGGTCAGCCTGCTGGCGATCATCGCCGACCTGCTGCTGCAAACCCTGCAACGTGCCCTGACTCCAGAAGGACTGCGCTCATGATCGAACTGAAGAACCTCAGCAAAACCTTCAACGTCAACGGCAAGGACGTCAAAGCCGTCGACTCGGTAAGCCTCACCGTCAACGAAGGGGAAATCTGCGTGTTCCTCGGCCCGTCGGGCTGCGGCAAGAGCACCACGCTGAAAATGATCAACCGCCTGATCACGCCCACCTCGGGCCAGGTGTTCATCAATGGCGAAGACACCACCGGCCTGGACGAAGTTACCCTGCGCCGGCACATCGGCTATGTGATCCAGCAGATCGGTTTGTTCCCCAACATGACCATCGAAGAGAACATCACCGTGGTGCCACGCCTGCTTGGCTGGGACAAGCAGAAATGCCACGAGCGGGCTCGCGAGCTGATGCACATGATCAAGCTCGAACCCAAGCAGTACCTGCAACGCTACCCGCGCGAGCTGTCTGGCGGCCAGCAACAGCGTATCGGCGTGATTCGCGCCCTGGCAGCAGATGCACCCGTGCTGTTGATGGACGAGCCGTTCGGCGCGGTCGACCCGATCAACCGCGAGATGATCCAGAACGAGTTCTTCGAAATGCAGCGGGCGCTGAACAAGACGGTGATCATGGTCAGCCACGACATCGACGAAGCGATCAAACTGGGCGACAAGATTGCCATCTTCCGCGCTGGCAAGCTGTTGCAGCTGGACCATCCGGACACCTTGCTGGCGCACCCGGCGGATGACTTCGTAAGCAACTTCGTCGGCCAGGACAGCACCTTGAAACGCTTGCTCCTGGTGCGTGCCGAAGATGCCGCGGACAACGCGCCGTCGGTGAGCCCGGAGACGCCGGTGAGCGATGCGCTGGAGTTGCTGGACGAGCACGACCGCCGTTATGTGGTGGTGACCGATGCGCAGAACAAGGCACTGGGCTATGTACGCCGGCGCGACATGCACCGCCAGCAAGGGACGTGTGGCGATTTCCTGCGGCCGTTCAATGCCACCGCGTCGCACGATGAGCATTTGCGCATCCTGTTGTCGCGCATGTACGAGTTCAACCGCGCGTGGTTGCCAGTGCTGGATGCCGAGAAGGTGTTCTTGGGCGAGGTGACGCAGGAGTCGATTGCCGCGTACCTGAGCTCGGGGAGATCGCGGGGGGCGAAGAGCAGTATCGTTTCGCCGGCCGAGGCGGTGGTGTCGTAATCGTCGGGGGCGCTTTGCGCCCCTTCGCGGGTAAACCCGCTCCTACAACGGCCTGTGTTCAATCCCCGATGTATGTCTACCACCGATCAATAGGAGCGGGTTTACCCGCGAATACGGTAGCGGCGGCAACGGTGAACGGCTGGTGAAAATTGGCCAGCAGGCCCGGCCCTTTCGCGGGTGAACCCGCTCCTACGGCGGGCTGCGC